>JBDKTD010000103.1:0-8053 GCA_039680365.1 Clostridiaceae bacterium | reverse complement strand
CCTTGTCGATGGTGGTGAAGATGCCGGTGGATTCCACGACGTATTCCGCGCCGCAGTCTTTCCACGGGATTTCGTTTGCGTTCATGCAGGCGTAAACGGCGGTTTCTGCGCCGTGGACGCCGAGTTTGCCGTCCTTGAGGGCGATCTCTCCCGTGAACAGGCCATGCACGGTGTCGTAACGGAGCATGTAATCCATGTATTCGAGGTCGATGAACGGATCGTTCACGCCGACCACTTCGATGTTCGGATTGGCTGCTGCCGCGCGGAAGACCAGGCGGCCGATACGGCCAAAGCCATTGATGCCTACTTTGATACCCATATCTATGTTCTCCTTTATATGATATACGTGTTCGGGGCTTGCAGCGGCGGCATTTGCATCATGCAAAAATGTGCCGCATCGCTCTTAATGCCCAACGTATTGTACAATATTCCGCCCGCAATCGCAAGAAAAAACTTTGTCAGCAACGCTCATAGAAGGCGGAAATTGTACGAAAGAATGCCAAACAATACAAACCGCTTTAATCGAGGTTGAGCTGCTCTGCAACGATATAAAGCGGCCTTCCTTTCAGCTCGTCATACATCCGCCCAAAGTACATGCCCTGCACGCCCATGAAGAAGAAACCGATTCCCTGCAGCAGAACGATGCCCGCCGCCGCCCAAAGCCAGGGAGCAACGCCGACCGTCAGCGCGCAGACCAGCAGCGCAATCAAGCCAAGGCCCGCAACGGCGCAGACGCCTATGCCAAGCCCCATTGGAAGCGTGAGCGGTTTATCGGAAAAGCCGGTGATGCCGTCGCTGGCAAGTCGCAGCATCTTTTTAAGCGAATATTTCGTTTTGCCCGCGAAGCGCTCCTGACGCTCGTACTCAATGGGCACGGCGTTGTAGCCCATCCAGGCGGACATGCCGCGCAGAAAACGGTTGTGCTCCCGCATGCGCAAAAATACGTCCGCAACGTTCCGTCCGATGAGGCGGAAGTCGCCCGTGTCCAACGGGATGGGGTAGGCGCTCATGGCCGAAAGCAGGCGGTAGTACATGGCGGCGGTGAGTTTTTTAAGGAACGTTTCGCCCTTGCGTTTGACGCGCTTGCCGTAGACGATGTCCGCGCCTTCTTCCCAAAGCTTGACCATCTGCGGGATGAGTTCCGGCGGGTCCTGCAAATCCACGTCGATGATGATCAGAGCGTCGCCCTTTGCCACGTCCATGCCGCAGGTGACGGCGAGCTGGTGGCCGAAGTTGCGTGAAAACGAACGAACCTTAACCTGTTTGTTTGCCTTTGCAATGTCGCGGAGAATCTTCATGGTTCCGTCGCGGCTGCCATCGTTGACGTAGATAATCTCGTAATCATACCCCGTGCTCTTCAAGGCTGCGTCCATGCGGGCAAAGGAATCCGCGAGCACTTCCTGCTCGTTATAGACCGGCACGACGAGGGAAAGCAGGGACGGTTTCTTTGAATCCATGTTGTTCGCTCCTGTACTATGCGCCGCGCCGCTCTCCTTGCAACAGGAGGGGGAAGCGGCGGTTCTTTTCACGCCCTATTATAGTTCAACAAGGCCGATAAGGCAATTTATGATTGCATTTTTACTCTCATGTGATAGAATACGGTACGAAAGATCATACACTCTCACAGTAAAAGGAGACAGAACATATGCCTATCGTAACCAGCAAAAAAATGTTTGCGGACGCGTATGCCGGCGGCTACGCCATCGGTGCGTTCAACGTCAACAACATGGAGATCATCCAGGGCATCACCGAGGCGGCTAAGGAACTCAACGCCCCGCTGATCCTGCAGGTCAGCTCCGGCGCGCGCAAGTATGCCAACCATACCTACCTCATGAAGCTCATCGAAGCCGCCTGCATCGAAACGGACCTGCCCATCTGCGTCCACCTCGACCATGGCGACACGTTCGAGCTCTGCAAGAGCTGCATCGACGGCGGGTTCTCCTCCGTCATGATCGACGGTTCGCACCACGGTTACGAAGAGAACGTCGTTCTCACTCGTCAGGTCGTAGAGTATGCCCATGATCACGGCGTGGCCGTAGAAGGCGAACTCGGCCGTCTTGAAGGCGTGGAAGACGATGTGAAGGTCGCCATGGGCGAAGGCAGCTACACCGATCCCGACCAGGTGCAGGACTTCGTGACCCGCACGGGTGTGGACTCGCTGGCAATCGCCATCGGCACGAGCCACGGCGCGTATAAGTTCAAGCCCGGCACGAAACCCCAGCTTCGCTTCGACATCCTCACCGAAGTCGAAAAGCGTCTGCCCGGTTTCCCGATCGTGCTCCACGGAGCAAGCAGCGTCATTCCGGAGTTTGTCAAGATGATCAACGAAAACGGCGGCAACATGCCGGACGCCATCGGCGTGCCGGAGGACATGCTCCGCGAAGCCGCGCGCATGGCCGTCTGCAAGATCAACATCGACAGCGATCTTCGCCTTGCCATGACCGCCACGATCCGAAAGTATTTCCACGACATCCCCTCGCACTTCGACCCGCGGCAGTACCTCAAGCCCGCGCGCGATGCGATCAAGGGCATGGTTGCCCACAAGATCACGACCGTGCTCGGCTGCGACGGAAAAGCGAGCCTGTAAACTAAGATTCAAACAAAAATGCCCCGCAAGGGGCATTTTTGTTTTGATAAAGAACCATGAAATCATAGTGGTATCGCTATATTAGCACAAATAGATACAGTCGAACTGTAAACTTATTGCGTGAATCAACAAGTGGACTGACTTTAAATAATTCCTCGATTAACATATGATTTTGGTATAAAATCTAAGGAGGAGCACAAAAATGAAAAGAAGAATGATTGCACTCATACTACTAACTCTTTTACTTACGTGTTTAACTTTCTCAGCTTCAAGTGCTTCGAACTCGGAAATAGCAACGGATTATGACAATTTACCCGGAGTACCCAAAGGGGATACTGATTGTGTTGCTTTTATAAGGTATTTAGCGAACAACAAGTCGGATTTATTACCTTACTTCCCATCAAATAGTATTTTGTATTATACACAAAAAACTGACATTATTAACTCTTACTCACCAGACCGTGGCAGTGTTGCTATCTGCAAGTCGGATAAATACCCTACTTATGGTCATGTAGCCTTTGTGGATAGTGTATCTTCTGATAGAGATCAAATCACACTTGTTGAGGCTGGAGGATTCGTTTCAGGGCATGTTTCAACGAGAACAGGAAGTAAAAGCGATTTAGAGATCGTTGGTTACTACAACCCTTATAATGTTTCCTTCTATGAGCACCACGACCAAAAAGGTTGGGTGTGCAACAAATGCACGGAAACCTTCGTGCAGAAAGCCACCGGCCTTGGGTTTAGTAACGATCAACTGTCCTGTGTCGTAATCAGACAATCGTTTATTACAGTTAGGCTGTACGAGCACGACGACTATCAAGGCCGCTGTCTTGTACTAAAAGGAGTTGGAGTATATAACTTAGGCGACAGCCAGTATAACTTCAACGATATCTGTTCTTCTTATGTAATCAATACCGGCGATTAAGAAGCTTCGCTTAACAAAAATGCCCCGCAAGGGGTATTTTTTGTTAAGCTGATCAGCATAAATTAAGCTCACAACTGCTATTGACGATGCCACTACAAACCATCTACAATTCAAATAAGTGCAATAGTTTTAGCTTTGATGTTTACAGTCAATTACGAGGGAGGCGGAAACATGCTCAATATCCTGTTTTTCATCCTTACCGTTCTCTATTCTATTTTCCCTGCGGTGTTCGAAGGCGAGCAGACGCTGGTTTGGGACAATGGACTAAAGCAGGTTGACGTGACGCAGACGGCGGAAGAACCGCAGGCCAGCGCCGCACAGACTGAGGCAACCCCCGCGCCAACGCCGACCCCTGTGACGGGGCCTTCCGCCACGCCATGGATGAGCGAGGACGCCACCGCCGCGCTCAACCAGAAGATACAGGACTTCCTCAACAAAGAAGGCGATTTCACGCCGGAAAAAATATCCGCAAAGATGTTCGACCTTTCCGGCGTGCTTGACACGAGCAAAATGCAGCTGGGCTTGGTTGACGCAACGCATATCGAAGGCTACTTCTTCGACTATATCGAAAAGGACGGCAGCCTGCTTCTGCTCGTGGGTTTCGACGGCAACGACGGCGACAGGTTCGTTGTTCCCATTCAGATTCCGCTCTATTTCATCGAAAGCGATCTGACGTCGCATTTCTATTTTGTGCAGTACAACTCCGGCGCAAAGAGCCTGACGCAGAAGGCGGATATCACCCAGCTGGACATCGCCGGATTAAATCAGCAGCTTTATGGTCTGATTGACAAGTGCATCGCGTTTGCGCCCGCGCGGATTCCGCTTTCCGCTGCGAGCACCGGCTACAGCGGCAGAGCGAAAACGTACTTTCTGGAGCATAACGACAAGATCAACCGCGCAGAGCAGCTCATGCTCGTTGTATGCGCAAACGAAGAGAACATTGCCGCATCGATGACCTTCCCGCAGATTTATGACGTGCGCAACAGCATCGATATAAACGCGCTGGAAGGCGTGACCCTGCCGCATATCATGCAGCTCAGCGACCTCGCGAATGTCGATCTGGCAACGGTGCCCATGATCGACCCCGCGATCATCTACGGCAAATAGAAGACTCCTGCTTGCTGAGCGCGTCGAATCACGAGATAAAGTGCCCCTTCGGGGGCATTTTTGCTGCGTTGGGGGGCGCTCGTAAACGTTTTTATATTCAGCTGAGCCGCAAAGCGAGAAAATCGGTTATAGTAACAAAAACACATGCCGAAAAAATCTCAACGCTTTTATGACACCAAACGCCTTCCATTCGACGCATACAGGGCAAACCGGTTGATGAAAGAGGGACACTATGGAATCCAGAGACGCTTACTTTGACAGGGTATACGGTGAAAACGCCGCAAGGCTGAAGCGGTATATCGTTGTGCGCATCCGCTCCGTTTCGGACATGGAGGACGTGTATCAGGAAGTCTGGAAACGGTTCTACGAGCGCACGGCGGTGCTCCGGCCAAACGAGCCGATTCGCTACCTCGTTACGATTGCAAAAGGCGAACTGGCGAAACGTTACCGCGTGCATCAAGGCAGAAACGAGCGCGAGGAAGAACTCAGCGAGGAACTGCCGGATCGCCTGCCGCCGTTTGAACACGCGCTGCTCGAGCGGATGGACGCACAGGAGGTCTGGCGTATCGTCAAAACCGAGCCGCTGCTGAGCTACCAGTCGTTTGCGCTGTACTACGGCTTCGACCAGTCGGTCAAACAGATCGCCTTTGCGCTGTGCATCAGCGAGGACGCGGTCAAGGCGCGGCTCTACCGAACGAGAGAGCGAATCCGGTCGGAATGGAAAGGAGAAGACGAGCGATGAACAAACTGAATCAAGGCAAACGTTCCACTGAGGAACGTAAACCGTCTTTTGATAGCGGCAAGCAGGATGCACAAACCCGTTTTGCGGAGGAACAGGCGCTGTTTAGCGAAGCGGCAAATCGGTATCTCGTGGACGACGAGCGCGTGCGCTATTGGAGTAAATTTCGCGAGAAACGTCCCGTCGCAAGGCGGATCCTCACGGCGGCGGTCTGCCTGGTGGCGGTCGCAGCGGTTACTACGTTTGCAATACCCAGCGCGCGAGCGGCGGTCGAGGAATGGATCAGCGGGTGGTTCAGCACGAGTACCTACCTGAGCCAGGAAAGCGAAGAACGAACCAAAGAGCCAACGGTGGAAGCCATTACGGAAAAACTCGGCAAAGAAGCGCCCAAAACGATTACGGCGGTCGGAACCGACGCGTTTGCGCAGTCCATGGCGGACGAATTTGGCATGGTTATCGACGAAGTCGCGTTCAACGGCAAGAGCATCTATATGACCGGCTGGTTTACCGGGCAGTCCGGAAAGTTCCTGCTGGATCTGTATACGGGCGCGTATGTCTGGAACGAAGTCGGCTCGGAACTCTACGCAAGCATGGACTTCCTCCTGCCGGACGGATCGCGCTGGTACGGCAATCTGGAACTCGTCATGACGGACGAAATCCGCGCGCTCATGAAGGAATGCGCGCCTTACGCCACGCGGAATGCGCAAGGCGACGCAACCAGCAACTCCTATGCCGATGAAAAATGGCAGGAGTACATGGCGAAGAACGGCATCCGTTTTACTTTGGAAGCCAACCCCGGCGCGGTGGAAACGCAGCCGCTCTCTGGCGAGGTAACCGCAAATCTCATCATGGAGGAAACGTATTATGACGAGGCCAGCGAGCAGAGTGTTTTGATTTTCAGCGCTGATCTTGGCACTGTAACGTTCGACGCGGACGCCTACAAAACGAATCTGCAGGAAAGCGCGGTGGGAAAGAGCGTCACGCTTTCAGGAACACACCGCGTGCTGGTTCATGAGACTATGACAGAGCCGGAGGATACGGAGAACGATTTTTCCGTGAAATACTCCAACCATACGCTCGATTTCACAGGCGTAACGCTGACGATAGACTCCATTGCCTTCCGCGCGGACGATACGGTGCTGAATATCAGCGGCGTCCTTCCTAAGAGCTGGTCGCTTGCCGAGCGGGAGAATGTTGGTCACAGGGAACTGCAGCTCCTGTTCCTGCTGGACGGCGAACCCGTAGAAACGCTGTTTTCCGGCATTGGCAGGGATAACGACGATGATTGCCTGACGTTTACGAGACGGAACGAAAGCTCCACCATTCCGCCTTCCGCGTGGGCTGCGGCAAAGACGCTGACGATCATTCCGTTTATCGCTTCGCCGGACAAGATGTCCGCGGCCGATAACGAGGACGCGTCCACACTGCGCGAGGTGGATATGTTGCCTGGCGCGGTGATTGCCGGCAGGTCGAACATTACGCAATTTTCGGACATGGATTCGCTGGTACTCGATAAAATGAACGACTGCGCGTTCACGCTGACGCTGGACGATTACCGGTAAAAACCGGGAAGAACAAAAAAGCGGCAAGCCACCCGGCTTGCCGTTCTTTTGTGATGGAAGGACAGCAAAGGCGTGGTATACTGTTTAGGTACAGCCGAACAGAAGGGAAACACGCAAATGTTCTACAAGCGAGACTGGATTCTGCGCCAGATCCAGATGATTGGCGATATGATTGCGCATGCCGTGTTCGGCACGAGCGCTATAGCGTACATGAGCGAAAGCGAGGTCGCTCCGACGGTGACAGACCAGCTCTATTTGAAGCTGGACATGCTGATTTCGCAAAAGCGAATCGGGGAGGCGGAGGATTATTTACTGAATCACATAGAAGCCGGAAACAAGAAGCATCTCGAACTGGCGATGGACTTTTACCAAAAGATCAACCGACTCAGCGACGAGGAGCTGGAGCAGGCGAATTTCCCCCGGCAGGAAATTCTGGACGGTGTCAACTATATCATCGAAAAGTTCGGGTTGACCGATTTAGTAAACTAAGCAAATCTTATAATTCTACACATAGAAAGAGCGCACCTTTGCGGATGCGCTCTCTTCGTACTGCCGTTATTTCTTTTTCGAAATGCCCCGCTGAATCGCTTTGACGATTTCCACCACCGGGATCACGAGAATCGCCAGACCCATTGCCACGGCGTATTCCACGATGCTGATGTGCTCAAAGCTGAACGCGGTCTGGAGGAAGGGCACATACAGCACCGCCGTGGTGAGCAGCAGCGATAGCCCCGCCGCGCCTAGGAGGAACATGTTCTGATGCTTCATGCCAAACAGGCTGCCGCGCTGAGAGCGCATGTTGAAGCTGTGGAAAATTTCCGCCATGCTCATTGTCAAAAACGCCATGGTCGTGCCGTCCGTGCTATTGGTAATCAGCCAGGCGCCGTTTTGAATGCGCTCGCCAATGAAGTACGCCGCCATGGTCAGAATCGTCACGAGCAGCCCCTGATACGCAACATCGAACCCGACCCCGCCGGAGAAGATGCCGTCTTTCGTGGAGCGCGGCTGGCGCTGCATGAGGTTGCTCTCCGCTGGTTCGGTGCCGAGCGCGAGGGCGGGCAGTGAGTCCGTAATCAGATTGATCCAGAGGAGGTGCACCGGTTTTAGGATGATGAACCCCAACAGCGTTGCAA
>JBDKTD010000134.1:0-12363 GCA_039680365.1 Clostridiaceae bacterium | reverse complement strand
TGAATGAAGCGGTGACGACCGAGAGGGCGAGCGCCTGTTTGAAAGGTGGATGCGTATGACGCTGGATGAAATGAAGGTCGGCCAAACGGCGACAATCCGTGTGGTCGGCGGGGAAGGCGCGCTGCGGCTGCGGTTTCTCGACATGGGGTTGATCCCCAAGACGAAGGTGACGCTGATTAAGACCGCGCCGATGGGCGATCCGATTGAGATTTGCGTGCGCGGCTATGAGCTGACCCTTCGCAAGGACGACGCAAAGAAAATTGAGCTGACAGACGAGGGAGGACAATGCGATGGTATTTGCGCTGGCGGGAAATCAAAACTCGGGAAAGACGACGCTGTTCAATGCGCTTACGGGGTCCAATCAGCATGTAGGAAACTTTCCGGGCGTGACGGTGGAACAGAAGTCGGGGGAGATTCGCGGGGTTAAAAACGCTTCCGTCGTCGATCTGCCGGGCATCTACTCGATTCGCCCGTATACGCAGGAGGAAATCGTCTCGCGCGACTTTATCCTCGACGGCAAGCCGGACGGCATTATCAACATTGTGGACGCGACGAATATCGAGCGCAACCTCTACCTGACGCTGCAGCTGCTCGAACTGCGCATTCCCATGGTGGTGGCGCTCAACATGATGGACGAGGTGCGCGCCAACGGCGGTTCCATCGATATCAAGCTCATGAGCTCGCTTCTCGGCGTGCCGGTGGTGCCGATATCCGCCTCCAAGAACGAAGGCGTTTCGGAACTCGTGGATCAAGCGCTGGCGGTGGCGAAAAAGCGGATTGTTCCTACGGTGCAGGATTTCTGCCCGGATGGACCCGTGCACCGCTGCATCCACGCGGTTGCTCACGTCATCGAAGACCACGCGCGCAACATCGGCGCTTCCAAACGGTTTTGCGCAACCAAGCTCATCGAAGGGGACGCTTCCCTTGCCGAGCGGCTGGAGCTGGATCAAAACGAACTGGATTTGATCGAACACAGCGTTTTGGAAATGGAGAACGAAACCGGCTTTGACCGCAACGCCGCGCTCGCGGATATGCGGTATACGTTTATCGAAGGCGTTGTCTCCGCCGCCGTCGTTAAGTGCTGCGAAAGCCGCGAGCACAAGCGCAGCGTCGGCATCGATAAGATTCTGACGGGCAAATACACCGCTCTTCCGGTCTTTTTCGGCGTGATGTTTCTTGTGTTCTGGCTGACGTTCAACGTTATCGGCAGCACGCTGGCGGACTGGCTTACGGCGGGCATTGGCTGGCTGACGGGCGTGGTGGACGCGGGACTGAACGCTTACGGCATCAATCCTGTGGTCAAGAGCCTCGTTGTGGACGGCGTGTTTGCGGGCGTTGGAAGCGTTTTGAGCTTTCTGCCGATCGTGGTGACGCTGTTCTTCTTTCTCTCCATATTGGAAGATACGGGGTATATGGCGCGCATTGCGTTTGTAATGGATCGCCTGCTGCGTAAAATCGGCCTCTCCGGGCGCAGCTTTGTGCCGATGCTGATCGGGTTTGGCTGTTCCGTGCCCGCCATTATGGCAACGCGGACGCTCGCTTCCGACCGCGACCGCAAGATGACGATTCTGCTGACGCCGTTTATGAGCTGTTCGGCAAAGATTCCGATTTACGCGGTGTTCTGCGCGGCGTTCTTTGCCAAGTATCAGGCTCTTGTGATGATTGGCCTCTACGCCGCGGGCATCGTGCTTGGCATCCTCGTGGCGCTGTTGCTCAAGGGTACGGCGTTTCGCGGCCAGCCGGTTCCGTTTGTAATGGAACTGCCCAACTACCGCATGCCGTCGCCAAAGAACGTTCTGCTGCTGTTGTGGGAGAAGGCGAAGGACTTTTTAGAGCGCGCGTTTACGATTATTCTGCTGGCCAGCATTGTCATCTGGTTTTTACAGACGTTCGATCTGCGCCTCAACGTCGTGACCGAAAGCGCTTCCAGCCTGCTGGCGCTGGTGGGCAGGCTGATTGCGCCGATCTTTGCGCCGCTTGGCTTTGCGGACTGGCGCGTTGCAACATCGCTGATCTCCGGCTTTGTTGCAAAAGAAGCGGTGGTCAGCACGCTTTCGGTGCTCACCGGAACGGGCATTACGCAGCTGCATACGGTGCTCAGCGGTCTGTTTACGCCGCTTTCGGCGGTGAGTTTCCTGCTCTTTACGCTGCTGTATACGCCGTGCGTCGCCGCCGTGGCAACCATGAAGCGGGAACTCAAGAGCGGGCTCGCAACGCTCGGCGTAGTGGCGATGCAGTGCGGCATCGCCTGGATCGTCGCGTTTGCGGCCTATCAGATAGGGAGTTTGCTGTTATGAGTATTTGGGATTATCTCGTTCTGGCGTTGGTTGCGCTGGTTGTCGGGCTTGCAACATGGCGCATGATCAGACGCCGCAAGCAGGGCGCCTGCGGCTGCTGTTCCGCCTGCGCAGGCGGCTGCGCGGGATGCGCGCGCGCCGGAAACTGCGACGGCGCGAAAACCAAATAGAAGCAGATTTACCGAAGACCCCGCGCTTTGCGCGGGGTCTTCGTGCTGCTAGAATGGCCGAAAAAACATATTGACAAATATCGATTTGAGCCGTAGAATTAACATATCGAAAACTTTCGATATGAAACCGTTATCTCCCGCTTCTTCCGAGGGAGGGGAAACCGCCGGTTTCGGTCAAACAGCATGTGAGAAAGCCGGGGCGCAAGCAATGGAATCATCCTATACCGAACAGGCGAAAATTATGAAAGCGTTTTGCGACGAGAACCGTCTGCAGATACTGGAGCTGCTGCGCGGCGGGGAAAAGTGTGCCTGCATGCTGCTGGAGCACCTGCCAATCGGCCAGAGCGCGCTCTCCTACCACATGAAAATTCTAACGGAGTCCGGCGTTGTGGAGAGCCGTCAGGAAGGTAAATGGACGCATTACCATTTGAGCGAAGCGGGGTGCGAAAACGCGCGCGCGCTCTTAAGCGCGGTTACGACGCCTTCTGAGGAACGCAGTGATTGCGTTTGCGACACAGCCGACGAACCTGCGTGACAAACGGCTCAATAAAGTAGTAAGGAACGATTATGCAATTACTGAAAACGATTTGGGACTTCTTTCAAAATCAGATACTTGCCATGAAATGGCTGAACGAGTTGTTCGGGCGTATGCTGGGCTCGTTTGGCCTCGACACGGCGAACCGCTGGATCGGCAGCCTCCAGTTTTTTCTGTACGACGTAATTAAGATTACGATCCTGCTCTGCTCGCTGATCTTTCTCATCAGCTACATCCAGAGCTTTTTTCCGCCGGAACGCAGCAAGAAGATTCTCGGGCGCTTTCGCGGGCTGGGCGCAAACATCATCGCGGCGCTCCTGGGCACGGTGACGCCGTTTTGCTCCTGCTCGTCCATTCCGCTGTTCATTGGCTTTACGTCGGCGGGGCTTCCAATCGGTGTTACGTTTTCGTTTCTCATTTCCTCGCCCATGGTTGATCTGGGTTCGCTGGTGCTGTTGATGAGCATTTTCGGCGCGAAAGTCGCGGTCATCTACGTGCTCTTCGGGCTGATTATCGCCGTGCTCGGCGGCACGCTGATCGAAAAGCTGAAAATGGAGCGCTATGTCGAGAGCTTTATCCTGACCGCGGGCAGAGTGGATATTGAGTCGCCCAGCCTGACGGTAAAAGACCGTCTCGTTTACGCATGGGAGCAGATGGCAAACACGTTTAAAAAAGTGTTCCCATATGTGCTCATCGGCGTCGCCATTGGAGCTGTGATTCACAACTGGATTCCAGAAACGTGGATCGTGACGGTGCTCGGAAACAAAAACCCGTTCGGCGTGGTGCTGGCAACGCTGATCGGAGTGCCGATGTACGCGGATATCTTCGGCACGATTCCCATTGCGGAAGCGCTGTTCAGTAAGGGCGCGCTTCTTGGCTCGGTGCTCGCGTTCATGATGGCGGTGACGACGCTTTCGCTGCCTTCCATGATCATGCTCCGAAAGGCGGTCAAGCCGAAGCTTTTAGCGCTGTTTATCGCCATCTGCACCGTGGGAATCATTCTGGTCGGGTACTTATTCAACGCGCTTCAGCCGTTGATTGCGTAAAAATTTCGCGCAGCGAACACGCGATTTAGTGCGGATGCGTTCAGGCGCGTGATAAAAACAACAGACGAATCAGGAAAGGAAACCATACAATGAGCTTATTTCATCGGGAAAAACCAGTGGACGAATCCAAAATCTGCGGCTGCGGCGGCGCGTTTCCGGCAAAGGAAGCGGAGTGCGCTCCTAAAGAAGCCAGCGCGCGCGTCAAGGTGCTTGGCGGCGGATGCCCCAAATGCAACGCGCTGGAGCTTGCTGCCAAAACGGCGCTGGAGCAGCTCGGCATGGATTCGACAATCGAGCATGTGCGCGACTACGCCGAAATCGCCAAGTATGGCGTGATGACTACGCCCGCGCTCGTGATTGACGAAAAAGTCGTTTCCTACGGAAAAGTGCTGAAAACGCAGGAAGTTGTGGATCTGCTGCTGGCCGCCCGCTGAGAGAATTCATTTCGAACAGGAGAGCAGATGTTTACCTACATTCTCTACGCGCTGGCCATTCTCGGCCTTGCGGTCTCCTTTTTCAAGGATCGCAAAAAGACCAAGATGGCGCTCGTCAAGGCTTGGAAGGCGTTTGAAAACATTCTTCCGCAGCTCTTGACCATTCTTTTGATCATCGGCTTTGCACTGGCGGTGCTGAGTCCGGAGACGATTCAAAAGCTGATCGGTTCAAGCTCCGGCGTTTGGGGCGTACTCGCGGCGGCACTGCTCGGTTCCATTACGCTGGTTCCGGGGTTTGTGGCGTTTCCGCTTGCGGCGGCGCTGCTCAAAAGCGGGGCGGGGTATATGCAGATTGCCGCGTTCGTTTCCACACTGATGATGGTTGGCGTGATTACGCTTCCAATGGAGTTTAAAACCTTCGGCAGGCGCGCGGCGATCATCCGCAATGTCTCCGCGCTGGGCTTTTCGCTCGTTGCGGCGGTCGTGATCGGGGTGGTGCTGAAATGAAGAATTTTTTGAAGCGTTACGGCGCGTTTTTCCTGCTGTTGGCCGCGGGCGTAGTCACGGGCCTGCTTCTGCCGGAAATCGGCAAAAAGAGTCTGGACCTCACGCTGCAGAACGTCAAAGAAATGCTCTCCGTGCTGCCGCCCATATTCGTTCTGCTGGGACTGTTGGATGTTTGGGTTGACCGCGCGACCATGATGAAATTCACCGGCAAGGGCTCGGGCTTCAAAGGCGTTTTGATTGCGTTCCTGCTCGGTTCGGCCGCGGCGGGCCCGCTCTACGCGGCGTTCCCGGTGGCGGGAGTCATGCTCAAAAAAGGCAGCAGTCTGTTCAACGTGTTCATCTTTATCGGCGCATGGTCGACGACCAAAATTCCGATGCTCGCCTTCGAAGGGGCGAACATGGGGCTTACGTTTACTCTTTTGCGGCTGAGCCTCAGTATTGTTGGCATTCTTATCATTGCGCTGATTACGGAGAAATCGCTCAATAAAGAACAGCAGGACGAACTCTACCGGAAGAATCAATAGGTTTCTGTAGGCTCGGCTTAGAAGAAAATCAGAACAGCATTACGGGTATCGGGAGGGGTTATTATGGAAAAGAAGTCGTCGGGCATCGGTTTTTTTGAAAAGTACCTGACCGTGTGGGTCATTCTCTGCATGGTTGCAGGTGTGCTCATCGGGCAGTTTTTGGCCGGCGTTCCGGCGTTCTTGGGCAAGTTCGAATACGCCAACGTGTCGATTCCGATCGCGATTCTCATCTGGCTGATGATCTATCCTATGATGCTGAAGGTGGATTTCCAAAGCATCAAAAACGTGGGCAAGAATCCAAAAGGCCTGTTCGTGACCTGGGTGACCAACTGGCTCATCAAGCCGTTTACGATGTTCGGCATCGCCTGGCTGTTCTTCTTTGTAATCTTCAAAACGCTGATTCCTGCCGAGCTTGCCAAGGACTATCTCGCGGGGGCGATTCTGCTGGGAGCAGCTCCCTGCACGGCGATGGTGTTTGTTTGGAGTCATCTGACAAAAGGCAACGCCGCGTACACCGTGGTGCAGGTTGCGACCAACGATTTGATTATCCTCATAGCGTTCACGCCGATCGTGGCGCTGCTGCTGGGGATCAGCGGCGTAAAGATACCTTGGAACACGCTGCTGCTTTCAGTCGTGCTGTTTGTGGTAATTCCGCTCGCGGGCGGCATGATTACGCGCAGCGCGGTCATTCAAAAGCGCGGGATCGAGTATTTCGAAAAAGGCTTTCTGCCCAAGTTCAGCAACGTGACCATCGCGGGGCTTCTGCTTACGCTCGTGATCATCTTCTCGTTCCAGGGCAAGGTGATTCTCGAAAACCCGCTGCATATCGTACTCATCGCCGTACCGCTCGTGATTCAGACGTTCCTGATCTTCTTTATCGCGTATTTTGCGAGCAAGCTGCTCAAGCTCCCGCACGATATCGCGGCGCCCGCGGGGATGATTGGCGCTTCCAACTTCTTTGAACTGGCGGTTGCGGTGGCGATTTCGCTGTTCGGCACGTCCTCTCCGGCGGCGCTGGCCACGATTGTCGGGGTATTGACCGAGGTGCCGGTGATGCTGATTCTCGTCAAAATTGCGAATAAAACGACGAGATGGTTTCCCGCCGGAAACGAATTGAAGTAAGCGGAAGGCAGCCTTACGATCCGCACGATCCGCTGGCGCGGCTGCACCGGAACGCAGAAACGAGAGAACAGAAAGGGGATTTGCTTTATGAAACGGGTCGCTTTTATCTGCACGCATAACTCCTGCCGCAGCCAGATGGCGGAGGCGATTGGCAAACTGCTCGCGGGGGACGTGTTTGAGAGCTGTTCCGCGGGAACGGAGACAAAGGACAGGATCAATCCCGACGCTGTGCGCCTGATCAAGGGGCGCTATGGCGTCGATATGGAGCTGACGCAGCGCCCGAAGCTGATTGCCGATCTGCCGAAGGTGGATATCGTCGTCACGATGGGCTGCGGGGTGGAATGCCCGTACCTTCCCGCCGAGCGGCGCGAGGACTGGGGGCTGGAAGACCCGACCGGCAAGGGCGACGAAGCGTTCGGGTTGGTTATCGACGCCATCGAACGCAACATTCTGGCGCTGAAAGCTAGCCTGCAATAGAGCGGCGACTATTTTTACGGCGGGCGGTTGCCCGCCTTTTTGCGTCTTTTTTGCGACTTTTCCGTACCTTTTTTGCGCTGATTGTGCGTTTTGGCGGGATTTATGGTAGTATCTCAATTTGAAAACAAACCGGGAGAAGGAGAGACATGAATTTTTTCGAACAGAAGTTCTTTGGCAATACCCTGTTGGACTATTTCATCTTTCTTGCCGTACTCGCCGTCTGCGTGGTATTAATTCATATCGTCGGGCGGCTGATTGTAAAAGCCGTTACCGCGAAATTTGAAAAGACGAACGTGCCGTATGGCGAAACGGTCGTTTTATCGATCAAGCGTTATCTGCTGCCGATCGCGTATTTTACGGCGTTTACGCTCTGCACAAAGGTTTTAACGCTTGGCGGCGGGCTCAAGATGGCGGTAACAACGATTACCACGCTCTTTGCCGTTACTTTGGGGGCTGTGTTTCTTAGTTCGATGGCCGCTTACTTCGTCGAGCGGCTTCAGCGCGGACGGGACGAAAGCGCGTCCCTTGCCGTCAAGTGGCTCGGCACGATGGCGAAGATGCTCATTTGGGTTCTTGCGCTGATCCTGTTTTTGGATAATATCGGCGTCAAGATTACGTCTCTGGTCACCGGTCTTGGCATCGGCGGGGTAGCCATTGCGTTCGCGGCGCAGAGCGCGCTCTCCGACCTATTTTGCTTTTTTACGATCTTCTTTGATAAGCCGTATGAAATCGGCGATTTCATCATCGCGGGCGAGCAGATGGGTACGGTCGAGCACATCGGGGTCAAGACCACGCGGCTTCGCGCGCTGAGCGGCGAGCAGCTTGTCTGCTCCAACAGCGACCTCACCGGCTCGCGCATCCGCAACTACAAGTCCCTGCAGCAGCGCCGGGTTGTGTTTACGCTCGCGGTGGCTTACGAAACGCCTGTGGAAACGCTCCGCAGGATTCCCGGCATGATCAAAGAGATTGTGGAAGGCGAGCAGGATACCCAGTTCGGCCGCGCGCACTTTGCCTCCTACGGGGCGTACGCCCTCAACTTCGAGGTCGTGTATTTCGTGCTGCACTCGGATTACGACAAGTATATGGACGTTAACGAGCAGATCAACCTCAAGATCAAAGAGGCGTTCGAGCGCATCGGCGCGCGGTTTGCTTACCCGACGCAGACGCTTGTGATGGAAAATGGCGCGCCTGCCGCGCTGCCAAAGCGCTGAAGAAAGGCGTTTTCTCATACGCGCGGTTGCTTTTTCCGCCGGTTTTTCATAAAATGGTATCTGCCGGGCGGAAATGTTCTTTTTCGCCGCGGACGGCGCGCGAAAGGCGGACGGTATGGGCATTAAAAAGTTTTTCAAGTGGAATAAGCGCGTCGCGGACCGATTCTGGGAAAAGTGCGGTTACTCCGACCGGCGGCTCTACCACTATTACGACGCAAAGGTGCGCAGCCTCCTGCGCCCCGGCATGCTCGTTTACGACGTGGGCGGCGGCGGGGACTGCTGCTATGCGGACGCTAAAGCGGAGACGGGGGAGTTCCACATTGTCGGCGTGGATATTGAGGACGTGCGCATCAAGGAAAACGCCAAGGTGGACGAGTTCCTTGTGGCCGACATCACAAAGGAGATTCCGCTTCCGCACGGTAAAATCGACATGCTGACCTCCAGCTCCGTGCTGGAACACCTCTCCGATCAGACGGCGTTTGTCAAAAACGCGCGCGCATCCCTCAAGGACGGCGGCGTGATGGTGCATGTGTTCCCCGGAAAATTCGCACTCTTTGCGCTGCTCAACCAGATCATCAGCAACCGCCTTGCCAGAAAGATTCTTTTTTTCATCTACCCGAATCTCAAGGGCGCGAACGGCTTTCGCACGTTTTACGACAAAACGTATTACTCGCGCTTTCTCCGCCTGCTGGAGGAAAACGGCTTTACGGTGCTCGATATCCAGTGCAATTACTACCAGTCGGACTACTTCGGCTTCTTTCTTCCATTCTTCTTTTTAAGTTTGCTGTGGGACTCGCTTTGCCGCCTGTTTCGCGTCAAAAACCTGGCGTCCCAGCTCTGCGTCACCGCCGAAAAGCGGCCTGACGGAGAGGAGAAGTAAAGGGAGAAGGGTTTTTAACTCTATCAGCATAATAAGAGCCGGAGTGTTTGAACTCCGGTTCTTTTTACTTGGTCGACTGCCCGGCTATTTCTCTTTTAACTGCGTGATGATCTTGGAATGTTCCAGGTACGTCACCTCGTACGCATTACCTTTTTGCGGCCAAGTATTCGGCACTTCGGAGGAATACCGATAAAGAACGCCGTCTATATTGATATATGAATCGAAGAAGAACGATAATTTGCCGTACACCTTGCCGGTCGTGCTCGCAGTGGGCAGATCGCGCTGAAGATCCGACTCCAGCCTTAGTATTGTAGCGAATTGCAGAACGGAAAGCGCAAGTCACAGCAGCGAAAGCACCCCTATAGCTGCCGCGTTTCTGATTGGGTTGGATTGGTTGTTTTCGCAGACCATGTTAGACTCGACTGCGCCATCCGCATTTGATTTCACTTGAAAGCGCAAAACGCATACATAAGTGGCTCCGCCCAGCAGGATTGCCAGCGCGAACAACAAGATAAACGATCCGATTTGATGGCGTTGAATTGTTTGCCAAAACTCTATGTTATACATTTCGATTCAACCTTATTCGTGCAGATTATTTTCCGGTTGTTTTCTCGGTTCTTTAATTATCATCGAACC
Organism: Clostridiaceae bacterium; assembly: GCA_039680365.1. Taxonomy (GTDB): domain Bacteria; phylum Bacillota; class Clostridia; order Christensenellales; family CAG-138; genus UBA7703. Next base: position 2,524 of record JBDKTD010000134.1, on the reverse strand, counting down.
AATAAAACCAGTTGCTATCGATTTTTTTGAAGTAATACGGTACTTTTGCCGGCGTATCCTGCGGCTCGTTTCCGCTTTCGGAGTAAACAACTCCTTTGTTCTCTTCAATGCCAAAGTAAACACAATGATCATTAGCAGTCGCGTGTTGAACTACGAACGCAATCTTATCTTGATTAAACAAGATTTCCAAGGCGTTGATTACAGTTTCATCATTGGTTTCAATAGGCTTCACTTCGCCGTTACGGACAGATAAGGAATATGCCTTCTCAGTATTCTCTGATTCAACGCGCTCAATGAGAATGTACGTATCTTTACCTTCGGCTTCGTATGGCGTTAAGTCGAAACCATCAATGAATTGACGAACGGTTTCAAACGCAGCTTTTTGCTCGGTATATATTGCTTTTGCTTGCTTTGCTCCAAATACTGGCTCAGAGGGAATCTCCAGTAAAAACAGAACCGCTAAGGCCAACAATAAAAAGAATACAATACAGCCAATGATAGGTAAAACGAAGTATTTAATTATTGATTTCATTTACCCTCCAAGTACCAGTTCGCTCTATCCGATGAACACCTTGTCGAGCAGTTCGTCGCGCTGCGTTATTGCGTTGAACCTATAAAGGAAGAGCCAGCCGCCAGCGGTATCTACTTTGTTTGCGGAATCGGCAATAGTATGCTGAAGCTCAATAGTGCGAATCAACGCCGGAGACTCACCGGTGATATCATAGAGCGAAATTGTTTGGCCGGAAGCCGTTGCTGCTGTTTGACTATCCACATAAAGGAACGCTTCGTCCCGTTTGAGCGAAAGCAGTTTCGTAATCGTGCCCGCATCGGGGTTTGCGCGGTAGAGACAGGAACCTTTCAACGCGGGGATGTGAAAAATGGAACGAACGGTTTCGTTAAACCAGCCGTTTTTGCGAAACAACCGTGTAGTGAGAAGCACGTCTCCGCCCGTATCGTAAGCGGAAATGACGACCTCTGTTTCGGGAAAAGAGACGGGTTCGGAAAACGTGCGCGCTTTACTGTCATACCACATTAGCCCGATTTGGGATGCCAGCAGCATTGTATCGCTACGCATGCGGAGTATCCAGCGGTCGGAGGTATTGTAATATAACGCATGGCTGTGATCCTGAAATACAGAATCGTATCCCAGCGCCGTTTTTTCCGTTTCCGTGTCGAAGACGATCGGAACGGAATCACCGCCAAGGGAAACGGTATCTTCGGTTATCTGGTAGACTTCATCCAGCAGGATACAGGCGCTTCCATATCGGTAAAGAGACAAGTCCGCATCGTTATCGGCAACTGAGAAGAGCTTCCTTTCTTCCACCAAATTTTCATATTGCCGAACGGGAACTACGACGCTGTTGTCCATGCAGAGCATATTCAACCGCATCTGGCCAAAGAGCCAATCCATTTCTGCGTATCGAAGCCATATAATCTGGTCGCTTGTTATGGCAAAGTCCCACACATTCAAAGCAGACAAGTCTTCGGCACAGTTCGATTGATTGAGAATGTCGACGATGGCGCCGGACGACGGGTCTTGATGGAACAGTCGAAAGCTGCGGTATAAACCATTGTCGTTTTTACTCATTCCGATATAACCGGCATAGTAGAGCCCGTCGCCGTTCACCGCCAGCGCGCGGATATCCTCCGTAGCTTGCTCAAGGCGCACATCCGAACCGTCGGCATTCATGCTATAGATACCCTGCGTTCCGCTTTCGGCAGAAAGGTAATAGATTCGACCGTCGTAGAAAGAGGCTTTTTTGCTGTAGTTCGCGCTTGCATCGGGTTTGATATTGGCGTAGAAGCCGTCCGTATCGAGATCGTTAAACGATTCGCTGCGCGCAACACAGCCAGCGCAGAGCGAAGCGAATATAAGAGAAATACAAACCAGAATCGCAGCTTTTTTTACGACGTGCTGTTGATGCTTCATCGGAACTCCTTAAAACACAACCATTTCACCCATTATACCGAACAAACGTTTATTTTGCACGTAATTTTGCAAAAAAAACCGGAACGAGTTGTTCCGGCTGTTTTCGCGGTTCTTTAATTATCATCGAGCCAATAAAACCAGTTGCTATCGATCTTTTCAAAGTAATACGGCACTTTTGCCGGCGTATCCTGCGGCTCGTTTCCGCTTTCGGAGTAAACAACGCCTTTGTTCTCTTCAATGCCAAAGTAAACACAATGATCATTAGCAGTCGTGTGTTGAACAACGAACTCAATCTTTTCTTGATTAAACAAGATTTCCAAGGCGTTGATTACAGTTCCATCATTGGTTTCAATAGGCTTCACTTCGCCGTTACGGACAGATAAGGAATATGCCTTCTCAGCATTCTCTGATTCAACGCGCTCAATGAGAATGTACGTATCTTTACCTTCAGCTTCGTATGGCGTTAAGTCGAAATCGTCAATGAATTGACGAACGGTTTCAAACGCGGCTTTTTGCTCGGTATATATTGCTTTTGCTTGCTTTGCTCCAAATACTGGCTTACCATCAGGAATCACTATAAACAAGAACGCGATG
>JBDKTD010000115.1:0-22069 GCA_039680365.1 Clostridiaceae bacterium | reverse complement strand
GTCGCTTCCAGATAGCGTTCGGGGTCGGCTTTGTAGAGCGCGTTGCCGCTGATGATGAGCGCAAAGATCAGTCCGGAATAGCGGACGTTCGGATCGCCGGAGTGTTCTGAGGCGAGATACGCCGTAAACTCCGCTTCGTTTTCGGAAGCAATACCCATCTGGTGCGCCATTTCATGTGCGGCCGCCTGATACACGAGCAGCGGCGGCTGGAGGACGTTGACGTTCGGCTCGGCGGTGAGTCCGATAAAGACGCCGGAAATGCCCTGCTCGGAAAGCCCGTTCGACCAGAGCACGGATTTTGCGCGCGTTACGTCGCCATAGAACACCGGTAACTCCTGCGAAAGCGTCTGATACGCCTGCGGAAGCCGGTCAAAGATTGAGCGGAGCGGTTCCTCGGGCGAGAACACACCGTTTTCGTCCTCATGCAGCGTGCTTCGTAACCGGCTTGCGCGCAAAGCGGTATCGAGCACAAAGGCTTCCAGCTCGTCCGTGCCGCGCTGGGTAATCTCCAGACCCATCCGTTCGGAAAGCGGCTTGCGAAAATAGTTGAACCCCCATGATACATAGAACAGGTTGATCAGAATCCCCGCCGTCAGCGCAAGAGAAGCAATGCTTTTGAGCAGCCGCAGCACGCCGCCTTTGCGAAAAAACGTCTGCAGCAGGCGCGTAACGAGAAGCCCCGCTGAGAAGAGCACCAGCGCGTAGAGAATCAGTTCCGCAAGCGAAAACGAAACGAGCGACGTTACGGACGAAATTGCCCGCCGGATCCACTGGTAGACGGTTTCGCTGTAGTTCGCTTCGATCCAGGCGGACTTTCCAGCGAGAATCTTCGGCCAGGAAAGCCCCAGCCAGATCAAGCCTGCGGAAACGGCCGCTTTTATGATGAATCCGCCCTGCGGACGCTTGGAATCGTTTATTTGACGCATGGGCAGATTATACCACGCGAAAACCGTTTTTGTAACCGTAATCAGGCAAGATGCACAAGTGTAAATTCCATGCCGGTTTACTGGCGTAATCACCCTTGTCGTGCTACAATACCCGCAGGGGTTTTTCTCTTTGGGCGCAGTCGTTTTTAATAGACAACCGTCGCCTGATGCGCAAAACCCGAGCGAGGTACATATGGAAATCGGTCTTTCTACCGCGAGTTATTTCAATAAGCTGCAAATTGAGGACGCGGCGCTGGACATCGCCCGGCATCACGTTCCGATCTGCGAAGTGTTTTTGAACACCTATTCCGAATACGAGCCGGAGTTCGTAGAGATTCTCGACGAGCGGCTGAAAAGCGGTAACGTTTCGGTCTTCAGCATCCACCCCATGAGCATGCAGTTCGAGCCGCAGCTCTTTTCCATGCATCCCCGCCAGCGTGCGGACGCCTGGCGAGTTTACGAACAGGTGCTGGCCGACGGGCAAACGCTTAGCGCAAGCCATTATGTGATGCACGGCCCCGCGCGGCTGTTCGGCGGGGTCAAGAATATCCATCTGGCGCGGATTGCGCCGATCTTTGCCGACCTGATTCAGCTTGCAAAGTCCTATGGCATTCAGCTGACGCTGGAGAACGTGAGCTGGTGCGTGTTCAACGAACCGGAGTACGGCCTTCGTTTGCTCGATACGATCGGCTCTGAGGACTTGAAGTTTACCTTGGACGTCAAGCAGGCTGTGCGCAGCGGCTACGACCCAATCGACTTTATCCGCGCCGTGGGTGAACGTATCGTCAACGTCCACCTCTGCGACGCAACGACAATAGAAAACGGCGCCGTCCGCTACGACATGCCGGGGTTCGGCAAATACGACTTTGGCAAAATGTTTCTTTCTCTCGATCAGGCGGGCTACCGGGGTCCCGCGTTTATCGAAGTCTATAGCGACATGTACGAGGAGATTCCAACCCTCTATGAAAGCCGCGCGCGCATGATGCGCATTGTTGAGCAGGCTTTGCCGCGCTAAAGGATTTCCAAAGCGGACATACGGGCAAAACTAGGGTTCTTGCGGAAACGATTTATTCACAGATACCCGCTTTTTTATGAAAACGGTCTATGGTATGATGAAATGAGATCAAATGGAGGCAAAAGATGATGGAACGCTATCAAGACGAATCCTGGCGGCGGAGCATGCGCGTGCGGGTGGACTACAACAATATGATGTCCGACCAGCTGGGCAAGCGCGGCCTGTATCGCCGTGAAATCGAAACCATGCAGCAGCAAATCGACACTTCAATTGCGAACATGCGCTTAAAACGCCCGATCATGCGCTGGCGCGAACTGCCTTATAATCAGGACGACGTTGTCAAGTCCATTCTGGAGACGGCCGCTAGCATTCGCGAACAGTTCGACGACTTCGTCGTTCTCGGCATCGGCGGCAGTGCGCTCGGCCCCATTGCCGTGCAGCAGGCGCTCAACCACCTGCACTATAACGACCTCCCCCGCGAAAAGCGCAACGGCCCGCGCCTGTTTGTGGAGGACAACATTGACCCCGAGCGTATGGCGGCGCTTCTGGACGTGATCGACGTGGAGAAGACCGCGTTCAACGTTGTCAGCAAGTCCGGCGGCACGTCCGAAACCATGAGCCAGTTACTCATCATCTCCTCGCTGCTGCACGAAAAGCTCGGCAAGGATATCAGCACGCACCTGTTCGCCACGACCGACGAAAGCAAGGGTAATCTCATCAAGATTGCGCGCACAGAAAACCTCAAGACGTTCTTCATTCCGGAGGGCGTCGGCGGGCGTTTCTCCGAGCTCTGCCCGGTCGGGCTTCTCGCGGCGGCGGTCTGCGGCATCGACATCCGCGAACTGCTCGCGGGCGCTGCGTTCATGGACGAAATTTGCGATTCCCAGCGGGACGTTTGGAAGAACCCCGCCTACATGCTCGCCACTCTGCAGGTCGCCAGTATCCAGCGCGGCTGCAACATCAGCGTGATGATGCCGTATGCGGATTCCCTACGCTACATGGCGGACTGGTACGCTCAGCTTTGGGCGGAATCCCTCGGCAAGCGCGTGGACTGGGACGGAAACGTCGTCAACGCGGGACAGACGCCTGTCAAGAGTCTGGGCGTCACCGACCAGCATTCACAGGTGCAGCTCTATACGGAAGGCCCGTTCGATAAGGTGATCACCTTCCTCGCCGTCGACCGCTACCGCTGTGAAACTATGATCAGCGACGGGTATTTCGACGTGCCGGACGTCTCCTTCCTCTGCGGACACACGCAGAACGAGCTTATCGCCGCCGAACTCAATGCGACCGAGTACGCCGTGAGCAAGAGCGGGCACCTTAACCATACAATCCTCCTGCCGGAAGTCAACGCCTTTACGGTGGGTCAGCTCCTCTACCTCTTCGAACTGGCAACCGCGTTTGCCGGGGAACTGCTCAACATCAACGCCTTCGATCAACCGGGCGTAGAGGAAGGCAAAAAAGCGACCTACGCGCTGCTCGGCAAGCCCGGCTACGACGAAAAACGTGCGGAGCTCGCGACCATTGCCGAAAAGAACGAACGCTTCAATATTTAAATATGATCTCGTATCGCGCGCTGCATCAATATGATCAACAGCAGGCAAAGGAAATTTGGGAGTTGCGTTTTCACGACTCCCTTTCCTTTATCGACTGGTATTTTCGCGCGCGCTTTTCACCGGAAACATCGTTTTGCGCGGAGGAGGACGGTCGCATCGTAAGTATTGCGCACGGCTCGCCTATGCTGCTTCGCGTTCGCGGACAAGTCTTTCCCGCAATGATGGTTTCAGGCGTCGCTACCTTGCCCGGTTACGAGGGCAAGGGCATCATGAAGCGGGTTATGTTTGAGCTGTTCGACAACTGCCGCAAGATGCAGATTCCGATGGCGTTCCATACGCCGTCTCATTTTTCCATCTACCGCCAACTCGGCGAATTTCCCTGCGCGGACGCACTGCTCTTTACACAAACTGCCGAACCTGCCCAGCCGCCGGTATGGGACGAGGTTCCCTCCGCCGGTGAACTGTTCAGTGTTTACGAGCAAGCGACTGCCCGTTACAGCGGAAACGTCGTGCGCAGCAGTGAGCAGATGCAGAGCCGCATAAGTGATCTCCTCTGCGACGGTGGGCGCTGCATGACCATCCGCGAACACGGCAAACGGGCCGGATACCTCTTCGCCTCTTTAGAGGATGAGAGTTTTCATTGCGAGGAAGCGCTCGCCGTTTCAAAGAGAGCGTATCAGACTCTTCTTTCGCGGCTTCCGCTGGATACGACCGTTAAGCTTCCGCCGGACGTCGAAGTCGTCGGCAGGCTTTACCCGCAGGGCGTAGTGATCCCGATCGACATGCCGTATCTGCTTGAGCGTCTCTGCGGAGAACCGGGTGCGCTCCGGCTGGAAGTATTCGATTCAACGCTCCCCTGGAACAACGGTGTGTTTGACGGCGCGGGTAACAGAGTTTCCGGCGCGACTGTCGATTTTCTTTCGGCGGGCAGGCTCATGCAGTTCCTCTGCGGCTATCTGCCGTACAGGGACGTTTTTTCGCAGGAAGTCTGTTATTGCGCGGACGAATACTGATCGCTTTATCATTTGCTTAAACATTCTTTTCGGAGGCATTTTGCGATGTTCGATATCGTTTCGCTGGGTGAATTGCTGATTGATTTTACCGAAAGCGGCGTTTCCCCCGCAGGCCAGCGGCTCTTTGAGCAGAACGCGGGCGGCGCGGTGGCAAATCTTGTTGCGGCGGCGTCGCAGTGCGGCGCGAAAACCGCGCTTCTTGCCAAGGTCGGTGCGGATATGCACGGGCGTTTCCTCAAGCAGGCGCTAATTTTCGCGGGCGTGGACGCAAGATATGTAATCGAATCGGAGGACGTGTTTACGACGCTTGCGTTCGTGGCTCTTTCCGCAAACGGCGAGCGGACGTTTTCCTTTGCGCGTAAGCCCGGCGCGGACACCTGTTACCGCGCGGAAGAACTGCCGCGTGACGTGCTGCAACGCACCAAAGTTTTCCACACCGGCTCGCTCTCGCTGACGGCGGAACCCGTCCGTTCGGCGACCTATGAAGCGATCGATCTTGCCCACCGTGCGGGCGCGGTGATCACTTACGACCCCAACTACCGTGCGTCGCTTTGGAACGGCAAGGACGAGGCGTTGCGATTCATGCGCTCGCTGATCGCCACGGCGGATATTATAAAGGTTTCGGATGAGGAACTGCCGCTGTTGACCGGGGAAACGGAGCCGGAAGCGGCTGCGGACGTGCTGGCCGATCAGGGCGTGCGCATTGTTGCCGTCACGCTTGGTAAGGACGGCGCATACGTCCGCGTTGGTAAAGACGGCCGGTACGTGCCCGGATTTTCAGTGAATGCCGTCGATACCACGGGAGCGGGCGATGCGTTCTTTGGCGGATTCCTCAGCAGGTTTCTTGCCTCCGGCAAGGAGCTCAAGGAAGTTTCTCTCGACGACGGCGCGGACTTTGCGCGCTTTGGCAACGCGACCGCCTCTCTCTGCGTCGAGCGGCGCGGCGGCATCCCCGCCATGCCCAAGCTCGCTGACGTGCTTGCTCGTTTTAGTGAATAGCATAAGGGTTTCCAAAGGGCGTGCCCTTTGGCGGGGTCAGGGGCAGCGCCCCTGCCGCATCCACCACCCCCTTTTTTAAGAGCAAAAAGTCTGCCGTTCGGCAGACTTTTTTAGTCTCTCTCGTTTACAGCAGTTTTGCAGCTTCCGGGTCGAGGAATAGTTCGACAAACGGATGCAGCTGCAGGACTGACGCGGGGACTTCCTCCGTCACCGGTCCATAGACAGCCTTTTGAATGATCTCCGCCTTCTCCTCGCCCTGCGCAAAGAGCAAGATCGAGCGCGCGTTCATCACGGTCTTGATACCCATGCTGACCGCCTCGGAAGGCACTTCGTCGATGGAGTGAAAGAATCGCGCGTTTGCTTCCCGCGTGGAACGCGAGAGCTGAACGCGGTGCGTCAGGGAGTCGAAACTCGTGCCCGGTTCGTTAAAACCGATATGTCCATTGCGGCCTACGCCCAAGAGCTGCAGGTCGATACCGCCCAACGCACGAATCTGTTCGTCGTACGCCGCAACGTTCTGTTGGGAGCAGTTGGTTCCGCTCGGAACAAACGTGTGTTCCAACGGGATGTCGATTTGCTCAAAGAGGTTCTTATTCATAAAATAGCGGTAGGACTGCGGGTTGGAACAGTCCAGCCCGACATACTCGTCCAGATTAAACGAAGTCGCCTGCCGAAACGAGAGTTCCCCTTTTTGATACCGCTTAATCAGTTCGCGGTAGAGCGCCAGCGGCGTCGAGCCGGTTGCAAAGCCCAGCACGGCGCTTGGCTTGTTTTTGAGCAGCTCCGCATAGCGGTCGGCCGCCAGTTCGGCCGCTTGTTCTCTGGAGCAAACATGAATTTTCACGACGCATTGCCTCCAATATGTACCATACATTTCGCATTCTCATTATGTCATTTCAACATCGTTTTGTCAACCAATTGTCCGTACATTTCGGTCGATTCAATGTAAATTAACCATCGGGGTTGTTGTTTTTTAACATGCGTGTTATAATACGTGTTATAAGGAAGGCGGTGAAGGAAGCCATGATGAACGAGCGCATGAACAAAGTACGGGATTACATTCAGTCGCGCGGCGAAGTCAGCGTTTCGGAGCTGCAAAGCCTCTACGAGGGATACTCCTCCATGACCATATGGCGCGATTTAAAACAGCTGGAAGAGCAGGGCTGCATCCGTCGTGTCCACGGCGGCGTCATCTCCGTTCAGTCCGCTTCGTTTCAGGTGGAAGGCGTTTACAGCAAGCGCGCGCGGGAAAATACGCGCGAAAAAATTGCAATCGCAAAAGCCGCCGTTTCGCTGATTCAGCCCGGACACTCGGTGTATCTGGACGCGGGCAGCACGCTTATGGCCGTTGCAAACCACATGGGCAGCGAGCGGTATACCATCGTCACCAGCGGCGCAAATATCGCCATTGAGCTTTCGCAGCGGCATACATGCGACGTATTGCTTACCGGCGGGCAGATCAGCGAAAACACACTCTCCTGCTCCGGCACGCAAGCGGAGCAGTTCATCTCCTCCATCAATATCGATCTGGCGCTCATGGCGCCCTCCGGCTTTTCGATGCAAAACGGCTTTACGAGCGGCGCGCCGAACGAGAGCCTGCTCAAGCGCGCGGTTATGAAGAAGGCCGCGAAGGTCGTCATGCTCATGGACTCTTCTAAGATCGGGCGGTCGCTGCCGTTTACGTTTGCAACGCTTGCGGATATCGATATGCTGCTGACCGAATCCCCCCTCCCGCCGGACGTCGCCGCGGAAGCAGCGGCCTGCGGCGTGGAAGTCATCGTGTCTCAGGAGTAGGTATTACAAAAAGTTACAGCAAGCAAAATCCCCGGATCACTCCGGGGATTTTTTATATCTGTCTCTTACGCGTGAAGCGCTGTTTTCCCAAGGATTGCCGCATCCTCGGCGTCAGCCTGCTGGGCAAGATCGGCAAGTTCCCCGCCGATGAACCGCTGACCTTCCTCGGTTAGATGCAAGCCGTCTTCGCAGATCAACTCCTGCAAAAAACCTTTTCTGGCAAGGCACCTCTGCCTGAGATCCAGCACGTGAATTTGGCACTCACGCGCAACCTTTTCTACAAGCAGAGAATACATTTCCTGAAAACGGTAAATCTGGTGCACGTCGCCCAGCCAGCTCAAAATGTTTTCCGCGCTGAGCTTATCGCCCACAAGGAAACGGAAATACCGCTCGGAATCGATGGGCGGCAGCGTCATCAGCATTGGACGAACACCTTTCTTGAGCAGCCAATCGACCATATTACGCATGGACTCGACGAACTGATCCGGCGAAGTCGCCGGGTCGTGCCGCTGTTGCGGATGTTCGGAAATCGCCGCCCAGTCAAAATTGCAGTCGTTGCCGCCAAACTCCAGCAGCGCCGTGTCGCAGAGGATGCCTTCGCTAAAGTCGTGCTCCATCATCTCCAGCCCCTGCGGCGCTGTATAACCGAACTTTGCGCGGTTGACGATTTCCACGCCGAGTTTTTCGGCAACGATATCCGCCGCCGTCGTTCTGGAATAACCATGCCGTCTGCGTTCGTTGTTCCAGATTACGCCTTTTGCCAGGGAGTCTCCCCAAATGACAACTTTTTCCGAATTTCGCTGTGCCATGGTGTTGATACCTCGTTGTTTACTTGCCTTATTATAGGCGCGCGCGGTTCAAGTTTTTGTTAAATTCGCAAGGCAAATCATGGCATTTGAAGCGTAAAAAAACAAACTTTTTGTGTAACAGAACTATGAGTACAATTTTGCTTGCCGTTTGTTTGAGCGAACAAAAAAAGCGCCGCGCGATTCTGTCGCGCGGCGCTTTGGGGTGCTGGTGCTTACTCCATGCTGTTGAGCTTTTTGTAGTACTCGATCTTCTCTTTGGCTTCCTTTTCCGCGCGTTCGAACAGTTCGTCCGCAACGTCCGGGAACGCCTTCTTGAGAGAAGCATAGCGGACTTCGCCAAGAATGAAGTCCTGGAAGCTTCCGGTCGGGTCCTTGCTGTCCAGCGTGAAGGGGTTTTTGCCTTCCTTGGCGAGGTCGGGGTTATACCGGTACAGCGGCCAGTAGCCCGCTTCGACGGCCTTCTTCTCTTCCAGTTGCGAATGACCCATGTTGATACCGTGGTTGATGCAGGGCGCGTAGGCGATAATCAGGCTCGGCCCCTTGTAAGCTTCCGCTTCCGTAATGGCCTTCATGAGCTGGTTGGGGTTTGCGCCCATTGCAACCTTGGCGACGTACACATAGCCGTAGCTCATGGCCATAAGACCGATATCCTTCTTCTTGGTGCGCTTGCCGGCCGCAGCGAACTTCACAACCGAACCGGTCGGGGTCGCCTTGCTGGACTGGCCGCCGGTGTTGGAGTAGAGCTCGGTATCCATAACCAGAACGTTAATGTCCTCGTCCATGGCGAGCACATGATCGAGTCCGCCGTAGCCGATGTCGTATGCCCAGCCGTCGCCGCCGAATACCCAGATGGACTGCTTGGTGAGCAGGTCTTTGTTTTCGAGCACTTCGGTGGCCAGCTTGCAGGCGTCGCAGGAGCAGACCTTGCCGCTCTTGAGCCAGTCGGCTTCCCACTCCGTGCCGGAGAGGTCAACGCCTTCTTCGCAGGCCGCAATCAGCTTGTCCGCCGCCGCGCGGGAACCCTGCGCGTCGTCCATTTGCTCGAGCCATTCTTTGCCCGCTTCGCGGATGGCGTCGGTAGCGTATTCCGCGGCAATCAGCTTTTTGACCAACTCGGCCAGATTCGCGCGGCGATGCGCGTTGGCAAGGTTCATGCCAAAGCCGAATTCCGCGTTGTCTTCAAACAGCGAGTTCGCCCAAGCGGGGCCGCGTCCCTTATCGTTGACGGTATAGGGGCAGGTCGGCGCGCTGCCGCCATAGATGGACGAGCAGCCAGTTGCGTTTGCAACGACCATGCGGTCGCCGAAGAGCTGCGTTACCAGCTTGACATACGGCGTTTCGCCGCAGCCTGCGCAGGCGCCGCTGAACTCAAACAGCGGTTTGAGGAACTGGCTGCCCTTGACGGTTCCGCGGCTGAGTGTGAGCGCTTTTTCCGGCAGTTTGGCGGCAAAGTTCCAGTTGTCTTCTTCCTTTTCGATGGCGTCGGCCAGCGGACGGAACTCCAGCGCCTTGACCTTTGCTGGGCAGACGTCGATGCAGTTGCCGCAGCCGGTGCAGTCGAAGGGGCTGATCTGGATGCGGAATTCAAGGCCTTCAAACTCCTTGCCGGCGGCTTTCTTGGTTTCAAATCCGGCGGGAGCGGCGGCTTTTTCTTCCGCGGTCACAAGGAACGGACGGATGACCGCATGCGGGCAAGCCAGCGAGCACTGGTTGCACTGGATGCAGTTTTCCGGAATCCACTTGGGTACGTCAACGGCGATGCCGCGCTTTTCGTACTGGGTCGTGCCGGTCGGAACCGTACCGTCCGGGCTCATCTTGGAGACGGGCAGCTTGTCGCCTTCCTGCGCGAGGATGGGCTGAATGTATTCGGCAAAGTACGCGTCGTCCGTGGTCTTAACCGGAACCGCGCCGTCGGTGGCGTCCGCCCAGGAAGCGGGATACTTGATCTCTTCGATGGCGTTTGCGCCCGCGTCGATGGCGTCCCAGTTCTTTTTAACGACGTCGTCGCCCTTCTTGCCGTAGCTCTTCTTGGCGGCGGCCTTCATGTACTCAATCGCTTCTTCGGCGGGAATGACGCTCGCGAGTTTGAAGAACGCGCTCTGCATGATGGTGTTGATGTGTCCGCCCATGCCGACTTCGCGCGCAAGCTTGACCGCGTCGATGTTGTAGAAGCGGAGCTTCTGGTGGGCGATTGCGCGCTTCATGACAGCGGGCAGTTCGCACTCCATCTCGGCCAGCGTCCAGGGGCTGTTGAGCAGGAACACGCCGCCTTCGCGGATGCCTTCCGCCACGGCATAACGCGTGACATAAGACGGGTTATGGCAGGCAACGAAGTCCGCGTTGTCGATCAGATATGGGCTCTGGATCGGCTTTTTGCCAAAGCGCAGGTGGGAAACCGTCAAGCCGCCAGACTTCTTGGAGTCGTAGGCAAAGTACCCTTGCGCGTAGAGCGGCGTATGGTCGCCGATAATCTTGATGGAGTTCTTGTTGGCGCCGACCGTGCCGTCCGAACCGAGGCCGTAGAACTTGCAGGCGATGGTGCCCGCGGGCGCGGCGTTGACCTGACGTCGAATCTTGAGCGACGTGAAGGTCACGTCGTCCACGATGCCGACGGTGAAGTGGTTCTTGGGCTGCTTTTCTTCGAGGTTGGCATAGACCGCTTCCACCATGGACGGGGTGAATTCCTTGCTGCCGAGGCCGTAGCGGCCGCCGACGACGTCGATATCCTTGTGGCCGGTTTCCACCAGCGCGTTGACGACGTCCTGATACAGCGGTTCGCCAAGGGAGCCGGGTTCCTTGGTACGGTCGAGCACGGCGATGCGCTTAGTAGTCTTGGGGAGCGCTTCAAAGAACTTTTCCGCAACGAACGGGCGGTACAGGCGGACCTTGAGCAAGCCAAGTTTTGCGCCTTTTGCATTGAGGTATTCAATCGTCTCTTCCGCGACGTCCGCGCCGCTGCCCATGATAACGAGGATGTTTTCCGCGTCAGGCGCGCCGTAGTAGTCAAAGAGGTGATAGCTGCGGCCCGTGATCTTGGCCACTTCGTCCATGTAACCCTGCACGATGCCGGGAACTGCGTCGTAATACTTATTGGCCGCTTCGCGTCCCTGGAAGTAGATATCCGGGTTCTGCGCGGTGCCGCCCTGATGCGGATGTTCGGGGTTCAGCGCGCGGGCGCGGAACGCCTTGACAGCGTCGTAATCCAAGAGTTTGCCCATGTCGTCATAATCGATCATTTCGATCTTCTGCACTTCGTGAGAGGTGCGGAAGCCGTCGAAGAAGTGCACGAACGGAATGCTGCTCTTGATGGCGGAGAGGTGAGAAACCAGGCCGAGATCCATAACTTCCTGCACGGAAGAGGAGGCCAGCAGGGCAAAACCGGTCTGACGGCAGCTCATGACGTCCGAATGGTCGCCAAAGATCGAGAGCGCATGCGCGGCCAGCGCGCGGGCGCTGACATGGAACACGCCAGGGAGCAGTTCGCCGGAAATCTTGTACATGTTCGGGATCATCAGCAGCAGACCCTGAGAAGCGGTGAACGTGGTCGTCAGCGCGCCGCCCTTGAGAGAGCCGTGCACGGCACCTGCCGCGCCGCCTTCGCTCTGCATTTCGGCGATGCGGACAGTCTGTCCAAACAAGTTCGTTCTGCCGTTGGCAGCCCAATCATCCGCAACCTCCGCCATAGGTGAGGAAGGCGTGATCGGGTAAATTGCCGCTACGTCCGAAAACGCATACGCAACGTGCGACGCGGCGGTATTCCCGTCGATGGTCATGGTTTTTGCCATTGTGTGGATGCCTCCTAAGTGATATGTATGGAATCGAGCTTTCGATAAAGAAAAACCCTATGATTACCGCAAATATTATATCTTTAAGCAAGTCAACTGTCAATCAATGCCATGACGTATTTGCAGGAATTCCGCCGGATATTAATAAGAAAATTACATATATCTCGACTTTCTGCAAGAATCCTTGCAATGTTTGAAATTTCACGATTTCGACTTTCTGCATAAAAAAAGCGGAGCCTTCCCCGCTTTTGAACGATGCGTATCCATTCAGTCGAACAGCCTGCCGCGAAAGCGCTCGAGCACCGCCATGAGCGGCAGACCTAGCGCAAAGCAGGCAACAATCTGTCCCGCCGCAACATACGCCGCCGCAACGGGGTATGAAACCGGTACCGCGTAAACATACACCAGCAGTGCGCCAACGATGAATGCATTGAACACCACCGAAGGAAGCGGAGCAAGATACTTACTCACGCGGTTTCGCATCCGATAGGTCGTATACGCCGCCAAGAGAGTCGCTAAACTTCCGAAGATTACATCCCAAATCGGCGCGCCGGTGAGCAGGTTTGCAGCCAAACAGCCGATAAACAAACCCGGCACGGCGGAAAAGGTAAAATACGGCAGCACGCAGAGCGCCTCCGCCACGCGGCACTGAATCAGGCCGGATGAGATTGGCGCTAAAAAGATTGTCAGCAGCGCGTAGATGGCGGCGATGATCGCCCCGCGCACAAGTTCCCGAATGGTCAGATTCTTCATGCTTCAGCGAGCGCTTGCCCGCCCTTTCGGTAGATTTTTCGCGCCGTTACGCGCGTTCCAGCAGGCGCTTGACTTCCGTTCGCGCTTCCCCAGCAAGTTTATCCTCGTCCAGCGTCAGCACAGAGCCGTCCTTGACGGTCGGTTTTCCGTTGACCCAGACATAGTCCGCAGGACGGTGGTAGCCCACCGTGCCGAACAGATTCGCTTCGTCCCGCCCCGCGCAGACGAGTTCCGCGCGGTCATAGCGAATGGCGAACGCGTCCGCCCCGCAGCCAACCGCGATTTGTCCGAGCTTGTCGCGTCCCAGCAGCTTTGCGCTGCCGCGCGTTGCGATCTTGAGCAGCTCGTAGCCGCTCGGCGCGGCCTTGCCCCACTTTAACCGGTGCATCAGGTAGGCCGAGCGGATTTCGTCCATCAGGTTGGAAGCGTCGTTGCTTGCGCTGCCGTCCACCGCAAGGCCGACCGGAACGCCGAGCGCAAGCATCTCAGGAATGCGCGCAACTCCCGAGCTGAGTTTCATATTTGAGCAGGGACAGTGCGCAACGCCGGTCTGTGTTTCCGCAAGAAAGCGCAGTTCCTCGTCGTTAAAATAGATGCCGTGCGCATAGAACACGTCGGAACCCACAAAATCGACGCTCTCCATATATGCCAGCGGACGCATGCCGAACTTCTCGATTGTAAAACGTTCCTCGTCCCTGGTTTCGCAGAGGTGCGTATGGAGTTTTACACCGTAGCTTCTCGCAAGAGCGGCGCTCTGCTTCATCAGTTCGCCCGTAATGGAGAATGGCGAGCAGGGTGCGAGCACCACCTGCCGCATGGAAAACGGAGCCGCGTCGTGATAGGTTTCGATTGCGGTTTGACTGTCTTTGAGAATTTCGTCCGTGGTCTGCACAACGCTGTCCGGCGGCAGTCCCCCGTCCTTGCGGGAAAGGCTCATGCTCCCGCGCGAAGAAACCATGCGGACGCCGAGCGACTCCGCCGCGCCAAACTGCGCTTGGAGTAAATCCCCCGCGTTGCGCGGAAAGACATAGTGGTGATCAAAACAGGTCGTACAGCCGTATTTCATGAGCTCCGCCATTCCGCAAAGCGAGCTCAGGCGAACGGTGTTCTCGTTGAGATTCGCCCAGATATCGTAGAGCGCGGTGAGCCAGTCGAACAGCTCCAGCCCCTGCACCTGCGGGAGATTCCGTGTAAAGTATTGGTAGAGATGATGATGCGTATTGATCAGCCCCGGGTAGACGATCAGCGAGGAAGCATCTATGGTTTCGTCCGCTGCGCCTGATTCAAATGAGCCTACGCCCGCGATTACGCCGCCGTCGAACAGCACGTCCACGTCGTGCAGAACGCGGTCGTTATCGTCGCAGGTGACGAGCGTATGGATATTCTTTAAGAGTGTTTTCATATAAAACCTCCAATGTCCCGCGGGCAGTCCGCTTCCGGTTAGCGGTTTCATTCTAAAAAAGAGCTTGCCGTTTCTTGTTTGATCCTATCTGGATGGCTGTTATATTATAGATTAAAAACTTGTCAGTTGTACAGGTTTTTGCTATACTAAGATGCTTTGTAAAGCCTGTAATAACGCAATTTTCCGCAGATATCAGGCGGCAAAAACAACGTTTTGTAAAGCATAAACCAGTTTGAAAAGAGGACGCGCATGGCGCAGGAAACAAAGATTCAACTGTTGAATATCGGCTTTCAATACGCGGGATCGGAACGCCCCGCATTGACTGGCGTGAGCCTTTCGATCAAAAAAGGCGAAGTGGTCGCCATCGTGGGTCACAACGGCTCCGGCAAAAGCACGCTCTGCAAAATGCTCAACGCCTTGCTCCTCCCCGCCGAAGGAACGGTTACCGTGGACGGCATGGACACGCGGGACGAGAAAAATACGCTCGAAATACGCCGCCGTGTCGGTATGGTGTTCCAAAACCCGGATAACCAGCTCGTCACCACGATTGTCGAAGAGGACGTCGGTTTCGGCCCGGAAAACCTCGGCGTGCCGCCCGCAGAGATTCGGCAGCGCGTTTATGAAGCGCTGGGTGAAGTGGAAATGCGCGCCTACGCGGAAAAAGCGAGCCATGCGCTCTCCGGCGGGCAGAAACAGCGCGTCGCCATTGCCGGCCTTCTCGCCATGCAGCCGGAAGTGCTCGTTCTCGACGAAGCGACCGCCATGCTCGACCCCAGAGGGCGCGAGGAAGTGCTCTCCACCGTGCTGCGCCTCAACCGCGAGCGCGGCATGACGGTTGTCATGATTACGCAGTTTATGGAAGAAACGCTCGGTTGCGACCGCGTCTTCGTCCTTTCGGAAGGAAGGCTCGTAATGGAAGGCACGCCGCAGGAAGTGTTCAACCAACGCGAGCTGCTTGAAAAGAGCCGATTGGAAGCGCCCGCGTTCGTTCAGCTGCGGGACGATCTCCTCGCGAACGGCCTGCCCGTTTCGCAGAGCGCAATGGCCTGCGAAGAGCTGGCCGATTCCCTTGCCCCGATTCTGCGGGCGCAGTAAGGAAATCAAATCATGCCAATTGTTATTGCCCAACTCAGCCATACCTACCTGCCGGGGAGCGCGCTTGCGTACCCCGCTCTTTCGAATATCGATTTGACCGTTCAGGACGGGGAGTTCCTCGGCGTGATCGGCCACACCGGCTCCGGCAAGAGCACGATGATTCAGCACCTCAACGGACTTCTGCTGCCGACAAGCGGCACGGTCACCGTGGACGGTCTCGACACAAAGGAAAAGAAGCTCCGCAAAAAGATTCGCTCGCTGGTCGGCATGGTGTTTCAGTATCCGGAGTATCAGCTTTTCGAGGAAACCGTCGAAAAGGACGTTTCCTTCGGGCCCAAGAACATGGGCTTGTCCGAAGGCGAAATCCGTGAGCGCGCGCTCGAAGCGCTGATGCTCGTAGGCCTTCCGCCCGAGCAGTTCTGCGAAAAGTCTCCCTTTGAGCTCTCCGGTGGCGAAAAGCGCCGCGCGGCGCTGGCGGGTATTCTCGCCATGCGACCGAAATACCTCGTACTCGACGAACCCATGGCAGGCCTCGACCCGCGCGGGCGCGCGGAGATCCTTTCTCTGATCGAATCTCTGCGGAACCGCAACCATACGGGCATCGTGATGGTCAGCCACTCGATGGACGACGTTGCCATGTACGCCGACCGCATCGCCGTGCTCAACAACGGAACGCTCGCCATGATCGATACGCCGGAAGCGGTTTTTTCCCGCAGTGAGGAACTGCTGGGCATGGGACTGAACTTGCCGCAGGCGACACGGCTTGTCCGCGCGCTGCGGGAGCGCGGCGTTGCCATTGAACACGATTATTACCGTATGGACGAGTTGAAAGAAGAACTGATCGGGAGGTGGAAGCATGTCCGCTGACATTACTCTCGGCCAATTCCTGCCGGGCAACAGCGCCGTCCACCGGCTCGACCCGCGTACGAAGATCTTTTTGATGATCGTGTATATCGTACTCATCTTTCTCGTCAAGACGCTTTGGGTGTTTCTGCTGCCCGCGGCGCTGCTTGTATTCATGTTCGCGCTGGCGCGCGTTCCCGCTTCGTATTTCTTTTCCTCGCTCAAGCCTATGCGTTGGCTGTTGGTCTTTATGTTTGTGATCAACCTTTTTGCTACGCCCGGCAAGGACGTTTTGCTCGAGTGGTGGATTTTCCGGTTTACGAGCGAGGCCGTCTGGCAGGCGGTGTTCATGACGTTCCGGCTCATTTTGCTGGTTGCGGGGACATCCATTTTAACGCTGACCACCTCCCCTATCGCGCTGACCGACGGGCTGGAGAAGCTGCTTTCCCCGCTGCGAAAACTGCATTTCCCCGCGCACGAGCTCGCCATGATGATGACCATCGCGCTCCGCTTTATCCCAACGCTTTTGGAAGAAACCGACCGCATCCAGAAAGCGCAGATGGCGCGCGGAGCGGACTTTGAAAGCGGAAATTTGATTCAGCGCGCAAAGAGCATGATCCCGATTCTCGTGCCGCTGTTCGTTTCGGCATTTCGCCGCGCGGACGAGCTGGCAATGGCAATGGAGTCCCGCTGCTATCACGGCGGCGAAGGCAGAACGCGCATGCGTGAACTCAAGATGCACTGGGGCGATCTGGTTGCAGCGCTGGTGTTTGCGCTCGTCACCGCCGCCATCGTCGTCTGCGAGAGGCTTCCGCTGTGAGCCGCCGCATCCGCCTGATCGTTGCCTACGACGGCACGAATTACGTTGGCTGGCAGCTGCAGGAAAACGGCGTTTCCGTCCAGCAAAAGCTCAACGAAGCGCTGTTGACGGTGACGGGCGAACAGATTCGCGTCCACGGTTCGGGTCGAACCGACAGCGGCGTCCACGCCCGCGCGCAGGTTGCGCACTTCGATACGACCGCCCGCATGCCTGCCGATAAGTTCACCATCGCAATGAACATGCGCCTCCCGCGCGATATCCGCGTTCTGTTTTCGGAAGAAGCGCCGGAGGGGTTTCACGCCCGCTTTTCCGCCAAGAACAAAACCTACCGCTATACCGTACAGACGGGGCTTCACGCGGACGTGTTTTCGCGCTCAACCGCTCTGCATCTGCACGCTCCGGTCGATTATGAAAAGATGTCGCTCGCGGCAAAAGACGCGCTCGGCGAGCACGATTTTTGCGCGTTTATGACCACGGGTTCAAAGATTGAATCCACCGTCCGGACGGTGACGCGTTCGGAATGGACGCGCGAAGGCGCGTTTTTGTTTTACGACGTGAGCGCGAACGGCTTTTTGTACAACATGGTTCGCATACTCGTTGGAACCATGCTGGAAATCGGCGCGGGAAACCTGCCCGCAAACGCAGTTTTTCACGCGCTTGAAACGAAAAACCGCCTGGACGCTGGGCCAACCGCGCCTGCGCAGGGCCTGATGCTGATGCGGGTGGTCTACGACGGGTTCGATACCGAGGAGGTGCTTTCCCGGTGAACGAATCGTTTGAGCGCTTGATGCGCATTGCTCTTGAGGAAGCAAAACTAGCCGCATCCGAGGGCGAAGTGCCCGTCGGCGCGGTGTTGGTCAAGGACGGCGAAGTCGTCGCCCGCGCGCATAACAAGGTAGAACAAACGCACGACGCAACCGCGCACGCGGAACTGCTCTGCCTTCGTCAAGGTATGGATCTGCTCGGCTCGCGGCTTGCCGAATGCACGCTGTTTGTGACGCTCGAGCCCAGCGCCATGTGCACGGGCGCCTGCGTCAATGCAAAGCTAAGCAGGCTCGTTTACGGCGCGTTCGACAAAGCGGCGGGATGCTGCGGCTCCAAAATGGATTTAACGGATCACTGTTTTCTGCACTCCGTGGAAACCTGGGGCGGCGTTCTGGAAGAGGAATGCAAAGAACTTTTGTCGTCGTTCTTCAAAGAACTTCGCTAAACAATTTTTTAACTCCCTCTGACGAGGGATTACGTCCTATCCCGCTCCCTCTGACGAGGGAGCTGTCGCCCGCAGGCGACTGAGGGAGAGACCTTCTCCCTCCTTTCCCATCATTTTTCTCTCCCTCCGGCGCTTCGTACTTTATGTAATTTTCCTCTCCTTCCGGCGCATTGCGCCACCTCCCTCATCAGAGGGAGGCTAGATACGGCGTCAGACGCTTTTCTTTTACAAACATTACATGGTATACTGAACAAAATCAGTTCTTGTTCTCTTATTCGAATATTAAATTTGGGAGGAGTATTCTGCATGGAGTTTTTACGACTGCTGGAGGAAATCCGCACGCCGCTGTTCAACGCAATCTTCCAGTTTTTTACGCTGTTCGGTGAAGAAACGCTCTTTATGGTGTTCGCCATGGTGTTTTTCTGGTGCGTCGATAAAAAGAGCGGTTACTTTCTGCTCTACGTGAGCTTTCTCGGCGGGACTATCAACCAATTCCTCAAACTGATCTTCTGCATTCCCCGCCCCTGGGTGCTGGATAAAAAGTTCACCATTGTCGAGAGTGCGCGAAACGCCGCAACCGGTTACTCCTTCCCCAGCGGGCATACGCAGAGCGCGGCGGGGTTGTTTTTCGGCACAGCGCGGATTCGAAAAGAAGTCTGGCTCCGTATCGCCTGCGTGGTCATCACGCTGCTGGTCGCGTTTTCGCGGATGTATCTCGGCGTGCATACCCCCGCGGATGTACTGGTATCTCTGGGTGTGGCGCTGGCGCTGGTGTTCGGCGCGTATCCGCTTTTTCAGCTCGCGTGGAAAAACGGCAAGTGGTTCATTCTGCTGCTCGGCGTTCTGCTGCTGACAGGCATTGCGCTGTTACTGTATGTGGAGTTTATACCGCTGCCCGCCAACGCCATTACCGAGTTCTCCTCCGACGGCGCAAAAACCGCGTATACGATGTTTGGCACTTCGCTTGGTCTGGCATTCATGCTCTGGATCGAGCAGAAATACGTCAAGTTCAACGAAAAAGCCGTGTGGTGGGCGCAGATTCTGAAAGCCGCCATCGGTCTCGGCCTCGTGATTGCGATTCGCCTGCTGCTCAAAGAGCCGCTCCTCGCGCTCTGCGGCGGGCATAACGCGGCCAATGGCATCCGCTATTTTCTGATGGTCGTTTTCGGCGGCGCGGTTTGGCCGCTTACCTTCAAATTTTGGGGCAAGCTTGGCAAGAAGAAGGAAACCGCCAAAGCGTAAAACAAAAATCAACAAATCGCCCCGCTTTCGCGGGGCGATTTGTTGTGTTAAAAAGGAGTGCTATTTTACCAAGCTCTTAATCACAAGAGCCGCAATCAGCGTAACCACCACGATGATGGAGTAAATAATAATGACCCGCCGCGTCAGGTGCTTGCGCTTTTGCTCCACTTCGGGCGTGACGTCCTCTGGCGAAAATTCCACCGCTTCCTGCAGGGTATCCAGCGCGCGGTCGAGAATTGTCCGCTTCTGGGGCGCTTCCGTTTGCTGCGGCGCCTGCGGAGGTTCAACGCGCCTGTTCTCCGCCTTTTTGAGCGGCGGCAGCTGCATGCCCGCTTCTTCGCTCGTGACCGCCGGGCACGCCGCGCCGATTTCCAGACAGGCCAGCGCGTGCCGGTATTCAAACACGGAGCCGAACCGCCGCGCGCCGTCCATATGCAGCATCCGCAGAATCAAGTCGTAAAACGGCGCGGGAATATTTGCGTTTGGCGCGATCTGCGCGCCGTAGAGCGTCTGCCCGCTCATCGCCTCATACAGCGTTTTACCAAGCGCGCCGAGGTCGAGCCAGGGCTCGGTATCGTCCACTTCCCTGCGCGCGCGTAAGCCCGCTTTCGCCGCGCCGAAATCGATCAGCTTGACGCTGCCGTCCGTGCAGAGAAAGATAGACTTTGCGTTGATATCGTAATGAAGCGAGTTGAGGCTGTGCACAACTAAAAGCGCGTCCGCCATGGATGCGGCAATAAACATCGCTTCCTCGGGCTTGAGCCTGCGTTTCTTTAAGCGAAGGTACGCTTCCAGCGTCACGCCCTCGAGACGCTCCATCACGGCGTAGGAGGTGCCGTTTTCGAAAAACGCGTTGTAAACGGTGACCACGTTGCTGCTGCCGCGCGCATCCGTGAGCGCGAGGTGCTGGCGGTAAAACATCTCCGACCCCAGAAAGAACAGCGCGCCGCAGGCTTTGTTCTTTGGCGAAATCGCCGTGCTGCCAGGCGCTCTTACCGAAAGCGCGCCGGGAAAATATTCCTTGAGCGCTATGCGCGCGTTCGAGCGCTCGTCGTGCGCTTCATACGTAATTCCGTAGCCGCCCCGCGCGATCATGCCGTCAATGATGTATCGCCGGAACAGCCTTGTTCCAACCGGCAGCATTTCCGCCGGTTCCATTCCATCCGCCATAGTTCCTGTCATCCTGTTAAAAGGCTTTCCGCCCAAATGTTCGGCGGAGCGCGTTAAACGACGTCCGCCGGAGTGGCTCTTTTGCTTAGTATCCAATTGCGTTGGCAAACAGCAGCAGCGCGCTGGTGAGTGCGAGAATGGAAAGCTGAATCTTTGCGCTCCACTTGAACCATTTGCCGTAGCTGATGCCAACGATGCCGAGCGAGATCAAAAGCACCGGGTTTGTCGGGTAAAACACATTGGAAAACCCGTCGCCGAACGCGTACGCTAAAACGGAGATCTGCCGTGAAATCCCGCTGAGGTCGGCGATTGGCGAAATCAGCGGCATGAGCAGAAACGCTTTGGCCGAACCGCTGGAGATAAACAGCTCCATAATCAGCGCCAGCGCGTAGATTAAGAGCACAACCACTCCGCTGTGCGCGTTCTGCGTCAACGTTACGACCTTGTAGAGAATCGTATCGAGAATTTTGGACTCCAACATCGTGTAGCGAATCGAGTTCGCCATCAAAATCAGCAGCACGGCGGGCAGGATGTTGAGCATGCCCTTGCCGAACGACTTGAGATACTTTTTAAGCTCCATACCGGAAACGAGCGAGGAGATCGTGCCCGCAAGCAGGAACACGAGCCCAATGGCGGGCATGATGATGTCCTGCAGCAGCGGCACAAAGCTGGAACTGAGAATCATGAGAATGCCCGCGCCGAGGATGCAGGCAAACCAGATCAACGCGCGGTCTTTCTTTTTATCCGCAACGAAGTCGCACCGGAGCGACACCCAGCGCTCGATCAGCGCGGGATCGTATACGGGCGAACGCTTGGGGTTGCGCTCGATGCGCTTGGCATACGGAATCAAAAACGCCATCAGAAGGCCGTAGATGAGAACGAACGTCAGCAGCCGCATCCAGATGCCGGAGAACATCGGCAGCCCCGCCAGCTCCTGCGCCACTCCGACCGTAAACGGGTTGCAGACGCCTGTGCTGAAGCCGAAACCCACCGCGAGCAGGCTCATACCGAGGCCGGTCAGCGCGTCCCATCCCAGAGAGTACGCCAGCGCAACGGCGATCGGCACAAGCGGTACGCACTCTTCAAACGAGCCCACAAACGCGCCAAGGCTCATAAAGAACAGCGAAACGAGCGGCAGCAGAAGATATTTGCGGTTTTCCGCCAGCCGGTACACGCGGTTGAACATATAGGAAAGCACGCCGCAGTCGTCCATGCCGTTGAACGCGCCGCCGATGATAAGCAGAAACGCGATAATCGCAATCACCGTAAACGCGCCGCTTGAACCCAGCGCAAGGAACGGGCTGAGCAGCCATTTCCAGAAGGAAAGGCCGCCCTCGACAGCGTGATACGTGCCGTTGACGATGCTCTCCGTCCCGTCCGTCACCACGCGCTCATACTCGCCCGCGGGCAGCAGGAACGTCAGCGCATAAGTAAAGATCATCAACGCAAACAGGACGATGAGAGCCGTAATGAACGAACGCGTACCGATGTTGAAGACTTTTTTATTCTCTTCCATATCCATCCCCCGTTAGTATTCCGGTGTCACTTTACGAATTTTTTGCGGGGCGCGGAGTTGATATCGCTCCGCGCCGCCGCAAACTTTTCACAAGTATATCACAACCTTGTCCGAGCGAATA
>JBDKTD010000227.1:0-8259 GCA_039680365.1 Clostridiaceae bacterium | reverse complement strand
AATGGTTTTTGAGACGTTCTCGCCGAGAAACGTCAGCGCGTCCTGAAGATCGCATTCCGCGCCGCGCCTTTCCAGCGCCTGCTTGACCGCCAGCGCGGCGGAGTTGTGCCCCTGTCCCGTACTGCAGGTTAAGAGTACCGCTTTCATGCTCCCATCCTTCCGCCTAGCCTTCAGCGCATCCCAACGCCGGGCTCAGCCGCATTTGCTGAATCCGCACGAGCGGCAGACCATGCAGCCGCCTTCGTGCTCCACGCGCCCGCCGCACTCCGGGCCGGCGCCGTTCTTCTTTTCGGCCGATTTTTCTTCTCCGTTTTCGCGCGGAATAAACGGAATCTCCGTTTCGGCGCCGTCGCCGCCCGGTGTGCGCGCGGCGGGCACTTTTGTCTTTTGCTGCGCTTCCGGCGTGCCGTGCTCCGCGCCTTCGTCGATATACTTGCTCACTTTCATGAGCACGCGGGCGATGGCGTCCGGGCAGGACGTGCAGCTCATGTTCTTCTGCCGTATGGTGGAGGGGCAGCGAATGCCCTTGAGCTGGTCGTAGACTTCCGTAATGGAGATGCCGCTCCTGAGCGCAATGGAGGTCAGCCGCGCGGTCGCTTCGCTCTGGCTGGGGCAGCCGCCCGCCTTGCCGGTGCTGGTGAAGACTTCGCAGATGCCGTTTTCGTCGTAGTTGACGGTTACATACAGCGTGCCGCAGCCGATGTTCATCTTTTCGGTAAAGCCTCTCGTAACCACGGGGCGCGGGCGCGGCTCGATATGGCCGGATTCCGGCGGCAGAGAAGATTCCTCTTCGGCGGAAGCGGGCTTTGCCGCGTCCGGCTTGCCGTTGTTGACGGAGCCTATGTTGAGCACCTGGCCGTTGCGGCTTCCGTCGCGGTAGATCGTTACGCCCTTGAGCCCTTCCTGATATGCCAGCAGATACACCGAACGGACGTCGTCCCGCGTGGCGCTGCCGGGGAAGTTGACGGTCTTGGAAACCGCGTTGTCCGTATGCCGTTGGAACGCCGCCTGCATGCGGGTATGATCTTCCGGCGTGATATCGTGGGCGCAGACGAACACGCGGCGCACATCCTCCGGAATCTCCAGACAGTGCTGAATCGTGCCTTCGGCAGCGATCCGCTTGAGCAAATCTTCGCTGTCCAGCCCGAGCGCGCGGAGTTTCTGCATGAGCATGTCGTTGACTTCAACCATCTGCGTTCCGTCCATAACGTTGCGAACGTAGACGAACGCGAACACCGGTTCCACGCCGGAGGAGCAGGAGGCGATAATCGAAAGCGTACCCGTCGGCGCAATGGTTGTGACGGTCGCGTTGCGAATAGATTCGTCATCTTTGAGCGTGCTTACGGAGAACAGCGGGAACGCCCCGCGCGTTTTGGCAAGCTCGCGGCTCGCCGCGCGGCCGGTCTCTTCGATAAAGGACATGAGTTCCTCGGCAAAGGCGGTGCCTTCCGCCGAATCGTAGGGAATATCCAGCGCGAGCAGCGCGTCCGCAAAGCCCATAACGCCAAGGCCGATCTTGCGGGTGCTGCGGGTCATTTCGGAGATCTTTTCGAGCGGGTAGTTATTGACGTCGATAACGTTATCGAGAAAATGCACGGCCTTGCGGACGGTCTCTTCCAGCAGATCAAAGTCGAATATAAACCCGTCGCCGTCGGGCTTTAACATGGAAACAAGGTCGATCGAGCCAAGATTGCAGCTTTCGTACGGCAGCAAGGGCTGCTCGCCGCAGGGGTTCGTGCTCTCGATTTCACCGACGGACGGCACAACGTTGTCGCGGTTGAGCCGGTCCAGAAAGA
The DNA here is from genome assembly GCA_039680365.1 of Clostridiaceae bacterium. Classification (GTDB taxonomy): domain Bacteria; phylum Bacillota; class Clostridia; order Christensenellales; family CAG-138; genus UBA7703. The sequence goes on along the minus strand of JBDKTD010000227.1, from coordinate 6,463 downwards.
CGATGCCGGGGTCGCCCGTCTGCCAGGCGGCGTCCACGATCTCGTCAAAGACCATCCGCGCGGAAAGCGTTTTGACAACGGTCTTGCTCTTGGGGTCGATCAGCTCGTAGTCCTGGTTTTCCTCGACCGCGCGCATGAATTTCTCCGTCAGGCCGACGGAGATGTGGAAGTTGTTGATATCGCTCGCATCGCTCTTGCAGCGGATAAACTCCATGATGTCCGGGTGATCGACGCGGAGGATACCCATGTTTGCGCCGCGCCGCGTGCCGCCTTGCTTGACCGCCTCGGTGGCAACGTTGAACACGCGCATTAAGCTGACGGGGCCGCTGGCAACGCCGCCCGTGGAACGGACGGTCGCGCCCTTCTGACGCAGGCGCGAAAACGAAAAGCCGGTGCCGCCGCCGGACGTATGGATCAGGGCGGCATTTTTAACCGCCTCGAAGATGGCTTCCATGCTGTCCTCAACGGGCAGTACAAAGCAGGCGGAAAGCTGGCCGAGCGGGCGGCCGGCGTTCATCAGCGTTGGGGAGTTCGGCAGAAAACGAAGGTTTGCCATCAGGTCGAAGAAGGTTTCGCTCACGGCTTCCACGTCCGCTTTTTCGTCGTAGGCGCGGTCCGCTTCCGCAACCGCGCGCGCAACGCGGCGGAACATATCCTCGACGTTTTCAACGACGCGTCCGTTTTCGTCCTTGCCCAGGTAGCGCTTTTGCAGCACTTTCATTGCATTTTCAGAGATGTTTAACATAGAGCAGCCCCCCGCACGTAATCACCGTGTCTCAATTGTATTTTTGCTTTGTTCGGATGATAAAGCGCCCTGTTCAGGCGCAGAATCATCATAACACTATATCTAGTGGGTATCAAGAGAAAAATGAACAATATCTTGCGAGTTTACAGATCGTTTACGGATTGGCCAAACGGCGTTACCATCTGCTTTTTCAGAGCGGATACAGTCTCAAAATGTGAATAATGCAAAAAGCCCGAAACCGTTTGGTTCCGGGCGCGTTTTACTTGCCGGGCAGTCGGCGGGCGGGATTCGTCGCCGGGATGCCAATTGAACATGCGCTTCAGCGCTTGTAGTCCAGAATCAGGAGGCGGTTGGTTCCAACGTTCTCTTTTGTGAGCGAACAGGTGTTGGCGTTGAGCTGGTGGACGCTGCGGCAGCGGTTCGCGGCGAGCAGCGGTTCCAGGCCGTCCACATCAAAATGCAGCGCGGGCGTTTTGTAGTGCATGGGAATCAGAACGTTTGCGTTCAGCGCGGAGGCAAGTTCGGACGCGGTTTTGGCGTCGATGGTGAACTTGCCGCCGATCGGCGCGAACAACACGTCCACCGGCCCGATTTCGGCAATGACCGCTTCGCCGAGCGGATGGCCGAGATCGCCCAGATGAACCACCGTCAAGCCGTCGATACAATAACGGAAAACGATGTTCGTTCCGCGCTTTGCGCCGCGTTCGCTGTCGTGAAAGGTCGAATACCCGGAAACGGTGATTTCGCCGAGCGTGTGTTCGCCCGCGGTGCGGACGACTTCCGGCGTGCCGGCGACGCTGGAAAGGCAGTTATGGTCAAAGTGGTCGTGGCTGACGGTCACCGCGTCGCAGACAATATCGTGCAGCGCGTAGCCCGTCTCTTTGTCGCAGGGGTCGGTTAATATGGAGTATCCGTTTTCGGCGGTCAATAGAAAGCAGGAGTGTCCGTACCAGGTAACTTGCATCTTGCGCACTTCCTTTCGAGAATAAATTGATTACAATATGAATTCGGACGCTCACGAGCGGTGAGCGAGGTCGTTGGCCGCGTTAAACAGCAGCCGCGCGCAGGCGTTTCCCAGCGCGCCGGACGCATTCAAAAGCGCGGGGCGTTGTTTGGGTTCGATTGCGTGAAACATCGTTTGCGCAGCCCTCTCCGCGCGCAAGAGCGAGGCGCGGCTTTGCCCGGTGCAGACGCAGAGCAGCAACGCCCGATGGAGCGCGGCAACGTTTGGGCATCCCGTGCCTTCATGCCGGGCAAGCACGAACATGCGGTTGAGCGCGTGCCGCCCCAAATCGGACGCGGGCGGCGGAAGTTCGGCGTTAACTTGCTCGGTCAGCGCGTCGTAGAACTCCCGCGTCAGTTCAAACAGCAGCCACCCGTTGACGACGCGGCAGGACTCGATCAGTTCGACTCCGTACAGCCGGGCGGAGATGGTTTGGGCGTGAAAATCCGGCGCATCGTTCGGCAAGCGCAGACTCGCCGCGGCGTGCCGCGCGGGCAGATGCACGCGCGACGCATGAAAACGGAAGCTAAAAGCGACGCTTGCCGCTTCGGCGAGGCAAGTCCGGATTTCGTTTTCGAACCTCTTAACCATGCTTTCAGTCTAGTCGGGAACAGGCGCGGTGTCAATCCACAGCCCAGACACGCGAAAAGCACGCGAAGGTTTGCTTTGTTTACGAGACTTTTTTGTGCGTGGGCGGGCGGCATGCCTGCAGAAAAGACGCGGCGGAAATGTAAATTTCCTTGTGCCACTTCTGTTTTTGTCTGCCGCTATGGTATACTCAACTCGTCCGGCAGGCTGGAAAACGCCATCGGGCCGCTTTTGGGCGGTACGCGGAACCGTTGGAAGCCGGACGGAATCGACAACACCGAATCCTGCCTTGGAAGGGGAAACGCCATGCCGAACAAGGAATTGCGATGCCTCGTCACCGTCCGCATCTTTGGCGCTGAAAAATGCTTCGGGCCGGGAGTTGCGGAGCTCTTGGAGCGCGTAGACCGCCTGCACTCGCTGAGAAAAGCGACCATTGAGATGGAGATGGCTTACAGCAAAGCCTGGCGGGTTATGAAAGTTGCGGAGGAGAACCTCGGTTTTCCGTTGCTCAAGTCCGTTACCGGCGGCAAGGGCGGCGGCGGCGCGGAGCTCACGCCGGAATCGCGGCGCTTTTTGGAATCCTACCGCAAGTTCGAGGCGGCGGTTCGCGATTACGCGGACGAGGCGTTTGTCGAAATCATGGGCGGCTGAGCGCGGAGTACACGACAACGCGCATTCGGCGGCAAAACAAAAAGGAGAACACGGGATCATGCGTTTTACAAAAGTACACGGACTTGGAAACGACTTTATCCTTCTGGACGGACGCAAGGAAACCCTGGATTACAACGCGCTGGCCGTTCGCCTCTGCCACCGGCAGACGGGCATCGGCGCGGACGGACTGCTGATTCTATTGGAGAGTAAGAGCGCGGATCTTCGCATGCGGATTATCAATGCCGACGGAAGCGAAGCCGAAATGTGCGGCAACGGCATCCGTTGCTTTGCCAAATACGCCTTTGAGCGCGGCGTCGTGAATAAAACCGAGTTTTCGGTGGAGACGCTGGCTGGTATCATGCGCCCGAAACTGATTGTCACTGGCGGCGTCGTCACCGGCGTCACGGTCGATATGGGGGAACCGTTTCTGCAGTGCGAAGAAATTCCGGTCGCCGGAACGGGCACCTGCATCGACCGCGAGATCGTAATCAACGGCGAGACCCTTCGTTATACCAGCGTGCTGACGGGAGTACCGCACACGACGATTTTTGTGGACGACCCGACCGATAAAAAGTGGATGAACATGGGCTGGGATATTGAGCACGCGAGCGTGTTTCCCAAGCGCACGAACGTAGACTTTGCGCATGTGGTGAACGACCACACCGTACTATTGCGCACCTTTGAGCGCGGCTGCGGGCCGACGCTCGCCTGCGGAACCGGCGCCTGCGGAACGGCGGTTGCCTGCGCGCTCAACGGCAAGACCGGCAGAAGCGTGGACGTAAACATAGCGCTCGGCACGCTGCATATCGACTGGGCGGAGGACAACCACGTCTATATGACGGGGCCTGCGGAGATCGTCTTTGAGGGCGAGATCAAACTGTAACGGAATATCGAGTATCGCGCGGGAGCGGCTGAGCCGTTCCCGCTTTTTATTGCCGCGCGTCGCAGCCAAGCGGTTTTACCGAAATGATAACAAAAAGATAACAATTTCAGCCGTGCGCGCACCCGATTTTCGGCGGCGCGGATGGTACAATGGATGAAACGTCGTTCAAAGGAGCGAAGCATATGGCGCGAAACCGTATTCTTATCGTAGAGGACGATCCGGATATCGCCGAGAGCGTCGGGCTCAACCTGGAGCTTTCCGGCTACGACTACCTGATTCTTGGCGACGGCCTTACCGTTGTCGAGCATCTGCAGAACGACCATTCGTTTGATCTTGCGCTGCTGGATATTCTGCTGCCGCATCTGGACGGCTTTGCGCTGATGGAATATATGCAGAAGTACAACATCCCCGTTCTCTACCTGACCGCGCGCTCGGACGTCGCCTCCCGCGTCAAGGGGCTGCGGGGCGGGGCGGAGGACTACTTGGTCAAGCCGTTCGAAATGCTGGAACTTCTGGTTCGAATGGAAAAAATACTGGAGCGCGCCGGAAAGCTGAACAAGGTTTTGCGCTATAGGGATATCACCATCGACATGGGAAAGCGAACCGTGGTGCAGTGCGGAGAGGCCGTGCAGCTGCAGCCGCTGGAGTTTGAACTTCTGGCGGTGTTGGTGCGCTTTAAAAACTGCACACTTCCCAGAGAGCGCCTGCTCAACGAAATTTGGGGTATCGACTTTGTTGGCGGGACACGGACGGTGGATATTCACGTTGCGCACTTGCGGAGAAAACTCGGCCTTGAAAAGGCGATACAATCCGTTTCAAAAATCGGATACCGATTGGAGGACGAGCGATGAGGCTGAGAACAAAACTTGTGGCGCTGTCTGTTGCGTTGATCATTACAACGGTTGCTACATTCAGTGTGCTAATACTTGCGTTTATGCGCAATAGCATGGTGAAAGATGCAGCAGAAAAGGGGTTAACGGATTACGTTCACTTTTCCAGTGCTTTCATGAAGAAGACAAACGACGACGTAACGGATGTTCCTGCAGTCCAGCGAAGCTTTCTGATCAATCAGTTTAAAACAATTTCAGGGTTCTCGGAATTCACCCTGACCGCAGGAGATGAGTTCCTGTATAACAATACGGGATTTGATCCAGAAACACTGTTTGAAAGTGGAGATCGATTCAAAAAAAACGAGTCTGGCAATATTTTGTACAGAACAGTGCGGGTATTCGGTACGGAGTACTTTGTTGCTCAATATGCTGATATAAGCAAAACAAAAGGATACAGCGTTTCATTGGTTAGGGATATTTCGGAAACAGCAGATGGCGTTCGACGAATGGCAATGCTGTGTGGAATATTGGGAATATGCGTCATTTTAGGTTCAGGAACGGTCATGCGGGTAATCGTTGCGCATTCTTTAAAACCAATTGTTGCGCTAAAGGAAAACACATCCCGACTTGCACAAGGTAAATATGAAAACAGGATTACTATTACCGGGCAGGATGAACTATCTGAACTTGCTGTTGATTTTAATAAAATGGCAGAAGCAATACAGTCGAACATCTGCGAACTGAATAATAAGTCGGAGCGTCAGCAAACATTCATTAATGATCTATCACACGAATTGAAAACGCCAGTAACTTCTATCATGCTTTGCGCAGAAACTCTGCTGAACAGAGAAGTATCGAGCGAGATTCAGATATATTGTCTGAGCCGAATATATGAGCAGGGGAAATGGCTGGAGCGACTTTCGCAAAAGTTGATGACATTAGTCTTGCTGCAAGGGGAAATAGTCAGACAGCCGGAGCGCGCAAAGAAACTTCTGGATGCGGTTGTATCCACGACGATTGATGCATTACAAGAAAAAAACATCGAACTGAAAGTCAGTTGCAAAGATGAAGTCTTGGAAATTGATTTCGATCTTATGCGTTCAGCGATTGTCAATTTGGTTGAAAATGCGAGAAAGGCAAGCCGTGAGGGTCAGATTATTGAAGTCAATGTGTCAGGTCGTGTGATAGAGGTGATCGACCATGGGATCGGGATTGCCGCGGAGGAAATTGAACGGATTACTGATCCACTGTACGTGGTAGATCGTTCTCGAAGTAAAACTGCTGGCGGAAGCGGGCTAGGATTGACCATTGTTAAAGCGATCATCGAGGCGCATGGCGCTGCGTTAGGAATCCATAGCACATTGGGTGAAGGTACAGTTATAAGCATCATTTTTTAATGATAACAATTTGGTAACCGTCTGGGAACGATTTTTCATAACGATCCCATCATAATAACAATAATCTATTAAGGAGGGTAATACGTATGAAAAAAGCGATTCCATTCATATTGGCAATCGTTATCGCAGTCTTGTTTGCGGGTTGCCAAGCTACACCCGAAGAACCCATTGTTGTGAAAAAAGATACTGAACGCATGATCGAGAAAGCTGGCCAACAGCCGAGCGGCACAGCGATTCGTGATTTAGGGGTTCCGCAAGGCCATTATGAGTTCAATATTGCTGGAGCAGACGGAGGACTAAAAATCCGTGCCGATGCTGACGTTTCATTGCCGAATGTTGAAGCTATGCCAATCATGCGGACATCCG
>JBDKTD010000229.1:0-5559 GCA_039680365.1 Clostridiaceae bacterium | reverse complement strand
GCGCTGGAGAACGAAATTCATCTGCCGCTGAACGCGATTGATCCTACCAAGGCGCAGATCTACCAGGCGCTTCTGGACGACTTCAAGAAAGATCGTTTGCTGACGCGAGACTACTTCCGGCGCGAAGCGATGTTCGTTCCTGAGTTGGTCTATTTTTCCGGCGAGATATCCACGCAGAATCCAGATGGGACGGATCCCCTTCTTGGCGGTGTGGACAGCTGCTGTTACAGCATCGACGAAAAACCGCGCGCCACTTCCAAGGACGACTATGGTTATGTGCAGTACGTCATGCCCATAACCGCGCATTGCCGCCGACTGCTTGCAAGCGGTGAACTGAGCTACGCAATATCCGCTTCGTCGAGCGCGGCGGTGCTGAAGTCGGCGACTATTACGCTGACAAGAAAAAGTGACGGTGCGCGGCTGCAGATGATTTATGGCGAAACAAACCCGATCGTGAAAATCGAAAACTATGTTGATATATCATCTGCTACGATTTGGCCAAGGCAGAAAACTGAAGACTGGACGCCGTATTTTGCGTTTTGCTACGATGAGCCAGTCGAAGCGTCCCGCGTGAGCGGAGAAGAATCGCCCCATTATACTGTAGAACCGGACATGGATGCCAAGAGCCTCTTCACCGTACCTTCGGCAAGGGAGGGAGAATCGTATCGCTATTATGCTATGAACGAGTTCCCGGAGTATTGGGCAGTCAAAAGGACGTTCGAAAAGGCTATAACGACTGTGGGCTATTTCCGGGCGAGAAGAAGCGCGATTGGTTTGCCGGACAGCAAAAACACCTTTCACGCAGCAGTCGATTTTGGTACGACGTCCACCATGCTGTATGGCGGCGTAAACGATGCGGAACCTGCGGCGGTTCCGGCAAAAACCCTTTATGCGGGGGCGGTCTGCAACCCGAACCGAAATGAGCGCGATCAAAGCATCAGTTGCTTTGTGCCGCCTAAAACGAGACTCTGGGATATTGCGCTTCTGCACTCGCTGCTTGCCGAAGCGCCCAACACACAAAGTGGACAGACGCGGGAACCCCTGTTCGGTACTTGGGCATTTTACCGCGCTGCTTCATATGATAGGAGAGAGCAGCTAAATATGAAAGAGTGTGTACAGCACTCGAATCTGAAGTGGAACGTAAGCAACCCGTTCGATACGATTAACTACCTGACGGAAGTACTGTACTTCCTTGCGCTGGAAGCACGCGCAAACGGCTGTAAAACCTTGAGTTTGCTCGCGTCGTACCCGAGCGCGATGGCTTCCTCGCGCCAGAAAGAGTATATCAAAATTGTAAAGGATATAGCTGGCGAAGTTGCGGGAAAGACCGGGCTGTCTGTTGCGCCTGTAACCTCGATAACAGAAAGCTTCGCGGCTGCCAACGAGGTTGCCGACGCCAATCTGAGCATGAACTTCTGCACGATCGATATCGGCGGCGGGACGTCCGATATCTTCCTGTACTACAGAAGAAGCCTGAACAAGCCATGGCAAGGGATTGGCAGCTCCCTGCGAATCGGCGCGCGCGGAATGTTTCATTCCTCTTTCTGGCAGAACCGCGGCCTTCTGGCGCAGATACTGAATGAGCAAACGAGCGAATCCTCCAGTTTGAAGGACATCGAACAATTCGAAAAGCTCAGGCCAGCGGGCGGCGACATTCTGCTCATTTCTGAGCTCGCTACCGCTCCGATCGATGAGGAAAAGCTGCAGAGATTTATCGAGAGCCTGATTGAGTTTCAGATTGAGCGAGACGGTAAACACTATCCGGTTGTGAATATGCTCAAGCAGATCGTGCAGACGTCTGGCAGCGTGCAGATTCGTAACTTCCGCCTGCGCATTGCATACTACATTGGCGCTATCTGCTACTACGCGGGAATGCTGGCGAGAGACCGCGAAGGGTTTGAGCCTCTTCAGGTTTCGGATCTGACGATTTTCTTTGCGGGCAACGGTTCGAAAGTGATTGAGTGGATCTGCGACGACGATGAGGCAGTCGCCTGCTTTGTCAAGGAAATGTTCCGAGCCGGCGTCGGCAAAGAGGAAGAGCCGCGGGATGTACTCTTTTCCGACAAACCGAAGCATGAAGTTGCGCGCGGCGCAATTCTCTCAACTCGCAAAATCCTTCACATTAAGGAAAGAAATACCATTATCGCAGGCGAACGGTATTCGCAGAACGGCGTACCCAGCACGGCTTTTACCGGAATGGAAGAGATCGTTTCCGATACGTCGCTTGATCCGGAGCAGGATGAGCTTAAGGCGTTTTTAAGCGCATTCCACGCGTCGGCCGGAAGTCTGGTGCAAAGCGGGCTCGGCTGCTTGCGCTATGTATTTCCCGAAGGGTATGATCCGCTCAGCTTCAAAAACAAAGTCGTTCAGAGAGTGGAGCAAATGCAATCGAAAAAAGAAGAGCGCAAGCCGCTTTTCCTTATCGGCGTTGAAATTATCGACGAACTGACGCGCCAGAAGGGACAGACAATTCAATGAGCATTCTAAGAAAAACGGTGGCGTTTGCGGCGGCTTGCGTGCTTGCGTGCCTTCCATTGGCCGGCGCGCGGGCGGAAGCTTCGCTGCCGTTCCAAACGTACGAGCGGGGTCACGTTTCGTATCGCGCAAATGCCGAGGAGGAAACGACGGTCAGCGTGGTGCTTCAAGACGGGGATATCTTCCTTCTGGACGGCAATGGCGCTGTCATTGGTACGCTGAAGGTTGAAAACCGGATCGTTACTTTCTTTGAGGGCTCTTCGAACGAGGGGGTGCGCGCAGACGTCGCACCCGCGCTTTCTGACGAGTCGCGCGGAAACTGGCTGCGTCGCGCGGTCGATACGGGTGGCGCAACGGTGCAGATGCTTCTCGTTACGGTTTCGGGCAGCAAGGATAACGAGACCTATCAAATCCAGGGGTGGATTGACGCGTCAAAAGTGCTGAATCTGCAGTATGTTGCCCAGGCGGTTAGCAATGCGCCTCTGCTAAGCAGGATTGCAAAGATGAACGCAGAGTCCGCAGCCGCAACCAAACCAGCCGCATCCCCGGATTCCATAACGGCTTCGCCGAACGGTGCGGAGAAGAATCCCGGTCTTGAATTTGTGAAGAGCCCGTTGTTTATACTGAGTGCGCTGGGTTTGGTAATTACGCTGTCGATACTCAACATGGTTCTGTTAATCCGCAAGAGCAAGAAAAAGAGCGGTAAATCAGTCGCTGAGGTTGAAAAGCCTAAGAGCGCTCCGATGGTATGCACGCAGGCGCCCGTACTGGAAAGCATCGAAAAGAAGTTCTCTATGCTGTTTGAGAAGATCAATGCACTGAGCGGCATCTGCGAATATTTAAAGGCTGAAGTACATGAGGTTAAGGAAAAGATGCCGCAGCCGGAAAAAGAGGATTGGGAAGAATTGGCTGAAATTGCGAACAGCGCACTGCAGATTTCAAACTATGAGGATTGGCGGCAGGCGTTCATCCAGAAAGGTTGGTTTCCGCAGGCAGTTCTCTCATCCGAACTCTTTGCGCCCGGCGAGTATGAATTAACGGAGTTTGGCATGTCGCAGAATCTCGCCGCGTTCGTTTCACGCAATCCAAAGTATAAGTCGTGGATCTACGTAATTCCTTCTTGTGTGGATCGTGGCTTGCGATCCGGCCGACTCGACGATCTTTACCAGTTTAGCAGCGATCCGAGCGTGACCGCAGGGCAGTACAGGCTTGTTGAACCAGCTACGCTGCACAGTACGAACGGGCGTTTCTTCAAAAAACTTACATCGGGAAAGATCTTTATCCCCGTTCGTAAATAGAAAGCAAAAAAATGCAACCAGCACGAAACGATCTCGGATTTTCTTAGCCGGTACGAACTTCAGCATCGTTTCGCGAATGAACACTATTGGAATAAAGCAGAATCCATGCGCAGGAAAATCCGCGCATGGATTTTCCTATTTCATGTATGGTAGAATCTGTGCAGCGAGCGCTTCGCAAAAAACGCACGGGAGTATTTGATGAAACTGCACTACAAAGGAACATATGACCTTAACCCCGATTCATTGCCGCACGAAGAGCACCCGCCCGGCGCGGTTCCGTTCAAGGAAGCGGAGGACTCAAAGACACTGGCAAAGATTGCGGGCATCGCGAGTATTGTGCTGCTTGTCGTTTTCTCCGCTGTGCTGTACCTGCGCTGCGGCAGGGGATTGTTTTCGATGCAGGCGACGCTTGGATGCCTGCTCTCGCTCGCGGCGGTATTTCCGCACGAACTGCTGCACGCTGTTTGCTTTAAAAAAGACGTCTATCTCTATACGAACCTCAAGCAGGGGCTGCTGTTCGTTGTCGGCCCCGAAACGATGAGTAAAGCGCGGTTTATCTTTATGTCGTTGCTGCCGAACATCGTATTCGGGTTTTTGCCGTTTGCGGCGGTAATGATAAACCCGTCGCTCGTTTTTCTCGGCGTTTGCGGCGCGCTCTCAATTTCGATGGGTGCGGGCGACTTTTACAACGTCTTCAACGCGATGACCCAAATGCCCAAGGGCGCCAGAACGTACCTCTATAAGTTCAACTCGTTCTGGTATATGCCTGGTCAAGGCGGTACGACGAGGCAAGCGGATTGATGCGCAAAACCGTGTTACGCTGTGTGGTAGGATGCTATGGAGAAGTATAAGTCGTGGTCTGATCTGCAGAAGCTGCTGAACGACCGCCTCTGCCCGGAGCTGCGGGGCAGGATTTCGTATTTTTTGACGCGGTACCACGACGTGCACAATGCTTACGGCAGAGCGGCGGTGCGGCTGGATGGAAAAGAGCTGGTTTGCTTTTCCTGGATCGAGCAGTACCATCAGGATGAGGCAATCGCCAAAGCGATGCGCCAACAGCCGGAAAGCGAATACGAGCAGGTTCGGGAGAACTTGAAATCTGAGTGGAACAAGGACTGCACTTATTGTGAGATGGACTTTCTTAACGCGGCGCTTCGGTTCCGCAGCATGCCCATTCAAGATGCGCTGCGGTCGGAGAACGCGATTATCCGCGCGCTGGGAATACTCGACAGGCGCGTCGGCAGCCGGACGCTCCGGCGGATTGGCACGGAAAAAACGTTCGAAAACGAGCCGGAATGGGTGCGGCAGTTCTACGAGTTCCGCTTGAAAAATAGCTTTGTAAGAAAGATTGGCGATGCCGAAATCGATGAAAAACCATAGTGATTCTGCGAAAAGGCGAAATCAAATGACACTGAATGAAATTATTGCTAAAGTTATTCCGCTCATTCCGTCGAAAACACTCGGCGGCTATCTATCGGAGCACTTCCCCGATTGGTCGGTCATGCAGACGGCAACGATCATCATGGAGCATTGCGAAACGAAGACCTCCCTTGCGCTGTTGGAACAACTGCTACTCGCAGCCGAAGACGAAGCCGATCGTAAGTTGCTGCGCTCCGCGATGAAGGACTTGCGGGAATTCGGCTATATCGATAGGGAAACGAACCGGATTTATCGAGAACGGTTTTCCGGTGAGGTTTTTCCGATGTTCCCTTTTCTGGAAAAGTGTTATTTACCGGTGCTGTTCGGCGTTGGCGAGATCATTTCATTTCAAAATTACGATCACGAA
>JBDKTD010000056.1:0-5011 GCA_039680365.1 Clostridiaceae bacterium | reverse complement strand
GGACTGCGTCTTTTCCGGTGCGCGAGGGCAATACAGCGAGCATGATTTGCGCGACGGGACTACGTTTTATGACCGTTCCAAAGCGCTCGGCGAGTTGGAAGACGACAAAAACATTACCCTGCGCAACTCCATTATCGGCCCCGACATCAACCCCGCCGGAATCGGTTTGTTCAACTGGTTTATGCAGCAGCAAGGCGAGATCAGCGGCTATACGAAAGCGATGTGGACAGGTTTGACAACGCTGCAGCTGGCCAAGGCGATGGAGGCCGCGGCGCAGCTCCGTGCGCACGGCTTGTATAACATGGTCTACCGCGAGCCCATCAGCAAGTTCAACCTTTTGAGCCTAATGAACAAAAACCTGCGCAAGCCGGAGATTATCATCCACCCGGCAGACGCCTTCGTCTGCGACAAATCGCTCGTCCGGACCCGCTTTGAGTTCCCCTATCTGATTCCGAGTTACGATATCATGATCGCGGAACTTGCTGAATGGGTCATTCAGCACAAGAGCATGTACCCGCACTATTCTCTCTGACGGTGCGAAAATGAAGAAGTTGAAGCTGCTGACAATTGTCGGAACCCGTCCTGAAATCATCAAGATGTCCGCCATTATCAAGAACTGCGACGTCTATTTTGACCATATCCTCGTGCATACCGGTCAGAACTACGACTACACACTGAACGAAGTGTTCTTCCAGGAGCTCGGCCTGCGCCAGCCCGATTACTATCTAGACGTCGTTGGCGCTAATCTTGGGCAAACAATGGGCAACGTTCTTTCAAAGTCCTATGAGCTGATGGAGGAGTTGAAGCCGGACGCTATGATCGTCCGGGGGGATACCAACTCCTGCTTAAGCGTTATTTCGGCAAAGCGCTTAAAAATTCCCGTGTTCCATATGGAAGCGGGAAATCGATGCTTCGACGAAAATCTGCCGGAAGAAATCAACCGGCGTATTGTCGATATCACAAGCGATGTGAACTTGTGCTATACGGAGCATGCGCGGCGATATCTCAACGCGCAGGGCGTGGCAAGAGAACGAACCTATGTGGTCGGTTCGCCAATGGCGGAAGTTTTAAGCGGGTGTCTGGAGCAGATTCAGCAAAGCAAGGTTCTGGAAGAACTGTCTCTTGAAGCCGGCGGCTATATCCTTCTTTCGGCTCATCGAGAAGAAAACATCGACGATGAGGCGCATTTCCTGTCGCTGATGAACGCCGTCAACGCGTTAGCGGAGCAGTATGGCATGCCCGTTATCTACAGTACGCATCCGCGCAGTAAAAAGTTTATCGAAGCCCGCGGATTTACGTTCCATAAAAATGTGCGCAGCTTAAAGCCGTTTGGTTTTTATGATTACAACCACCTGCAGCAGCATGCCTTCTGCGTCGTCAGCGACAGCGGAACCGTGCCCGAGGAAGCGTCCTACTTCCATTTCCCCGCCGTATCGATTCGCACCAGCACCGAGCGGCCGGAGGGGCTGGACAAAGGCTGCTTTATCATCGGCAACATCACCGCAGAGCGCGTGCTCCAGGCGGTCGATATGGCTGTAACGATGCACGAGCGCCACGATGAAGGGCTCAGTGTGCCCGACTACATGGACGAAAACGTCAGTACAAAAGTTGTAAGGATTATTCAGAGCTACACGGGAATCGTCAATCAGATGGTGTGGCGAAAAGAGTAAACGCTTTTTAGCTCCTCAATACTGCGACGCAAGCCCTTGCATTTTACCTCGTATAGAAAATATACGAGGTTTTGCTTTGTCAGCAATCGGAGCAGGCCGCTTTTCTTTGGCGTCTTCTGCAGCAGCGACTCATACTGCTCCGCCTGAACGGCAGCCTCCCGCTCGGCCGTGTCATTTTCCGGCATAAGCGCCTTCTGGCGTTCGTCGAGCGTCTCTTGCGCGCGCCGCCTGCAATACTCCGCCGCAGCCCGGTTTCCATGCCGCCCGCAGATCGTTTCGTTTTCCAGGTAGAAGAGCCTTACGGTTCCCGATACGCGGCACATATCCGATTTTGAAACTTTTTCCAGCATAGAAATCCACAAATCGTCTTCCTGCTGCGCATGAGATCCGATCACGCGGGATCCCTGTTCTCGATTGATTCGAACCTTTACGTCGCAGCCGCCGCAGCAGTGCACGCGCTGGTTTTGAAAGAGACGAAACCAAAAATCGTAATCCTGCGTCGTCCGCAGCGTTTCGTCGAAACAGCCGACCCGCTCAAAATGGGAGCGATGAAACAGCACCGTGCAGCCGTTTACCATGCGGTGAAAAACAGGGAACATCGGCGTATCCAGCTGTTCGGGCGTCGCTTTTTTCGAAAAGTCGGCCTTAACGGAAAGATGAAGCTCCGGATACCAGATAATATAAGGCGAATACAGTATGGTCTCTTTCGGAAGTCTGCCGTACTCCGTCATCTGATGCATGATTTTGTCCGGCAGATACAAATCGTCGTGAGAAAGCCAGGCAAAGAATTCCCCCGTCATTTGGCGGACGCCGTAGTTCAGCGCGGATGCCGCTCCCCCGTTCTCCTTTTGGAAATACCGTATCCTTTCGCCATATGCGCGCGCAACAGCATCCGTTTCGCCGCTATCGGCGGATCCGTCGTTGACAACAATCACTTCGCAGTTTGGATAGGATTGGGAAAGCGCGCTTTCAATCGCTTCGCGCAGGTAATCGGCGCCATTATAGACCGGGATGATAATGGATACGCGCGGCTGCTCCATCATTACGCTCCTCACGCATTCGTGTTCGTTTCATTCTGCATGTTCTCTGGCTTCTCCTTCGTTCAAAAGAACAAATGAAGAAAAACAGCGCGGGTGTCCTTTCGCATCAGGGCTGCATAACGGCGGCAAACTCCACTTGAATACGCGCCCCTGGTTCTCTTCAGCATCAGTCAGGCTGATCGAAGCGCCGTGTTGTGCGGCGTTTCATTCGCGGCCTTGTGATTCATCGCCCAGGCGCGTTTCTTCGCTTTGCGAGCCATCCTTCTCCGCACCGCAGTCCGTATGAACCGTTTCAGGCGTTTCCGCCCCGGCGTCGCCGGTATGCTTGCGTTTCGAAAACAACGCTTTCACTTGCTTTTTGAATATAAACCAGACGCCGCTGATGGCCGCCAGGCTTGCCACAACAATCTGGATAATCATGCTTCCAAAGCCGGGATCTAAATACATTCGAATTGCCTCCACGTTTCGTTTATTTGTTATGAGCCCTTCAGTTTTGGGGCTGCAGATAGGTCGGCGGTTCCACGAACGGCAAATCAATCTGCAGCGCGTCGCTCAGCACCGTCCTTACCGTATTCACGCCGGAGAGACCTTCGTTTTCACTGTACGTTTCGCCTCTAAAATAAACGGCGTTCAGGATTGGCAGAAACTCCGGCACCAGCATGCCGGCCGTCTCCAGATGAATTCTTGCGCCATGATCGGAAAGCAGAATGATTACGCAATCCGGATCAACTTCCATAAGATGATTGATTCCCTTTTTAACTTGGTTGGTTGCATACTGTACGTTATCCGTGTATGCATTGGGCGCATCCCAGCCTTTGCCGACAATGCTTGTGTCCTTGATTTCGCCGTCCGGATAAAACGCAAACGGCAAATGCGGGCAAAGAATATGCGCATACAGCATGGCAGGCGTATCGCCGCTTGGCTCATAGTTCTCGATATACGAAAAGCTATCCTGCACCATAGTAACGTTTCGATCAAAAATGGACGCATTGTTCTTCTCATCCATCCATCCCCATAGAGCGTACCAGATTCTATCCACCCCGTGCAAGAGCGAGTCGTCCCAAAGCAGCAGCATAAAATCGACTTCGTTTTGGTCGAACGTAATGTTTACTGCCGCTCTTGTTTCCATTTTTAATACTTCATCCGCGTTTACATTCCCAAAACTGTACATTACGCCCGGATTATCAATTGCAATCGTATGGTACCCGTTCGCACGCAGTAAGTCGAAAAGATACGCTTCCGTCCGATAATCTGCGTAATTACCATACAGATCCTTTTGAGGCGTGCCGCTCAATTGAAGATTCGGCGAATGAAACACATAATCCAAGTTCAAAAGGTTGGCGGACTGTACGTCTGTAGCCGCAACTTCATTTTCGCTTGTCAAAGACACATGGAAACCTTTTCCAGTTAAGTATGCGTCAAAGGATGTGTTATCGAATCCGAACTGCTGTTTGAGCATGTCGGTTCGAGCGTACTCATCCAGCAAAATCAAATAGATGTTTGGTTTTTCCGCGTTTGTCAATTCGTCGTTGACAGGCCCTCGTTCACTGATAACCGGCGTCGTTGCCTCTTGTGTCGCCTGCTTAATGGAATGTGAAACGCCCGCGAAATTTCCGACCACGTTGAACAGAATCAGTCCCCAGCCGATAACGCAGAGTAAAAGCAGTAATTTTGATTTTACGTTCTTCTGCGAAATGCGCTTCACGGGGCGGCGCAGCGCCAGCGCAATCACCGCCGCCAGCAAAGCCAGTATCACGATCAGCGCTGTTTTGCTTATGGTAAACCAGGAGTTAACGGCTTCGTGAATTTTGAGAAAGTAAAAAGCCGTTTCAAATGCAAGCCCGGATAACAGCGTTCCAAAAAGCGCGTCGTTTATCAGAATACGAATCACAAGATAGATAATTAGCATCAGCGATACTGCAATCAGAGCGTTCAGGGTGAACACAATGAGTTCTATCTTTCCGGCATTCCGCGTCCACATAAAAGCGACTTGAAACAGAGCAATGCCGATGACGGAAAGTAACCCGAAGAGCTCGTATCCTTTTGCCCGTTCTGTCTTTGTTGCCTTTGCTTCATTCTTGTTCCGCATGTTTCCCTCCTCTGACGGCGGTTGCGCAGGCGTGTTTGTAAAACTGCTGCAGCCTCTCTTTACTAGCCTCGCTCCGTTTTTCGTTTATCGTGTTCATCTTCTGATTCGTGCCCCGTCCCAGTGAACGCGGCGCAGTCATCCCTAAGACGGTTGCGTTGGTCTACACGAGGTAGTCTTTGACAACCGGGATTCTATTCAGTACATATGAAACC
>JBDKTD010000170.1:0-18279 GCA_039680365.1 Clostridiaceae bacterium | reverse complement strand
ATTCGTCATAAGCGCGCCGTCCACCAGCGCGCCGCCGGTCACGGGGTCCATGAGTACCCCGCAGGCTTTGGCGAGCTCGTTTTCCGGAATCAGGCCGACGGATAGAATCAGCGTGTCGCAGGGGATGATTCGTTTGGTTTCCGGCAGAACCGCGCCGTAAGCATCCACTTCGGCGGCGACGACCGCTTCCAAATGATGATCGCCCAGAATATCGACCACCGTGGTGGAAAGATGCAGGGGACTTGAGTAGTCGATCAGGCACTGGCGCACGTTGCGCAGAAGCCCGCTGCAGTAGGGGAGCTTTTCGAGCACGCACGCAATCTCCATGCCTTCCAGCGTGAGCCGCCGCGCCATGATAAGCCCGATATCCCCACTGCCGAGGATGACCGCGCGCTTGCCAACGGAAACGTTTTCCATATTGACCAGCCGCTGGACGACGCCCGCCGTATAGACGCCCGCGGGACGCGTGCCCGCTACTCCGATTGCCCCGCGCGTGCGTTCGCGGCAGCCGGTGGCGAGAATGACCGCGACCGCCTGAACAGTATGCAGCCCCTCCCGGTCGGCAAACTGCACCGCGTGTTCCGGGGTGATCTTCAGCACCATGGCGTAGGTTTTCAGCGCGACGGCGGGACGTTCGAGCACGGGCAGGAAGCGCTCAATATACTCCGGCCCCGTGAGCGAAACGCCGAAGCGCTCCAGCCCGAAACCGTCGTGAATGCACTGGTTGAGGATGCCGCCCGGTTCGGGGTTCCGCTCCAGCAAAAGAATGTTCTTTAGTCCTAGATGCGCGGCTTTTTCCGCGGCGGCAAGCCCCGCGGGGCCCGCGCCGATGATGACCAGATCGTATTCGTTCAACAGTGCAAGGCTCATTTGACCACCCCCGCAAACGGATGGTCGCCCGCGCGGCGAAGAATGATCTGCTCGTAAGGGATTCCGTATTCAAAGTGAAGAATGTTCATGATGCGCGTCAGGCAGTAGCCGCCGTTACAGCGACCCATCGTGGCGCGGACGCGGTTTTTAATGGAAACGATCGAACGCGCGCCGAGCGGATTTTCGATTGCCTGCCGTATCTCCGCTTTGGTGACGGTTTCGCAGCGGCAGACGATTTCGCCATAGTCGGGATTCTCCGCAATGCGCGCGGCTTTTTCTTCGTCGGATAGATCGCAAAACCGCTCGATTCCGCGGTACTCCGCGCGCCAGCCGCTCTTTTCGGCTGGGTGCAGGCGCGAAGAAACCATCTCTTCGACCATATTTGCAATCGGAAGCGACGCCGTCAGCCCCGGAGATTCGATGCCGACGAGCTGGATGAGGTTTTCGACCAGTGGGCTTTCTTCAATGACAAAGTCGCCGTAGTTTGCCGCGCCTTTGGGTACGAGTTTGGCGCGAACGCCCGCGTACGCGCCGGTGACGAGACGCAAATCGAGTTTGGGCAGAAGCTGCTTTGCTTCCGCGCCGAGTTCGCGGAGCATGGGCGCGGTGGTGGCGAGCTCTTCGCGCCGCTCGACATATTCCGCCGAAGGGCCGAGGATGAGGTTGCCGTCGATGGTGGGGGTGAGGTGTACGCCCAACCCGCCGACGCCAGGGCGCGGCACGGGGTAGACCGGCATCCGTAAAAGCCCCGTGGGGATTTTATCGAGCAGGTAGTACTCTCCCCGGCAGGGGTAAATCGTATAGCGGTCGTCTCCGGCCAGTGCGCTGATGCGGTCGGCAAACAGGCCCGCCGAATTGATCAAAAGTGCGCAGTCGAACGATTCCGTTCCGGCGGATACGGTAAACCCGCCGGGGCGGCGCTCGATGGCGGTAACTTCCCGGTTGAGCAGATAGACGACGCCGTTTTGCGCGGCGGCTTCGGCAAGGTGGATGTTGTATAAAAATGGATTGATGATTGCGGTGTTGGGCGAGAGCATGGCCCACTTTGCGGGCACGTTCGGTTCGAGCGCGTTAATTTCGTCCTCGCCGATCAGGCGAAGACCCTCGCAGCCGTTTTGTTCGCCGGTTTCGATGAGCTTTTTCAGAATCTCGCGATCTTCGCCGGTATAGCCGACCACGAGCTTGCCGGTCTTGCGGTAGGGAACGCCCAGCGCAGCTGCCACGGCTTCAAAGCCGCGGTTTCCCTCGACGCAGAGCTTTGCCATGAGCGAACCCACGCGGTTGTTGAAGCCCGCGTGCACGACCGCGCTGTTACGGCCGCTCGTGCCAATGGCGACGTCCGGCTCTTTTTCCAGCACGCCTATGTTCAGGTCGTAACGGCTCAGACGGTACGCAATCGCGCTGCCGACCGCGCCGCCGCCAACGATGAGGATATCGAATTGCTGCTGGCTCCGGCTCAAATCGACGCCTCCCAGGGATCGCCGCGCAGAATGGGGTTGCTGGAAAACACGCTGCCCACGACCGCGTCCGGAATGTTGTGCCCGCCCGCGAAAGCGCAGCAGAGCGCGCCGGAAAGACAGGAGATGGTGTCCGTATCCCCGCCGATGGAAGCGCCCATGCGGATGGCTTTCCAAACGTCCTCCCTTGCGGAAAAGAAGATTGCGAACACCGCGCCGCAGACGTCCGCGGAGGGCAGCCCCGTTCCGTAGAGGTTATAGAGCGTATCGAGCAGGTGGTCGGGCGAGTGTGTAGCCGCGAGCGAGTACATTGCTTTGACGCGCGCGGCGGAGGATGGCGCGCAGCTGATTTCGGGAGCCAGCGCGATGAGCCGGTTGGCTCCGCGAATCGCTTCGGCAAGGATTTCCTTTCGCGAACCGCCGTCGAGCGCGGCGCGCAGGGCAAAGCCGTAAGCGCCCGCCGCTTCCAGCGCTTCGCTCGTGTTATGGGTGCTCAGAAGGCAGGCGAGAATATCCCGCGCAAGGTCGTCGTCGGTTGCGTGTTTGCGGTACAGAACCGCCGACGGCGTGCGCATAATACCGCCGCAGGTCGTTCCGCGCTTACCCGCTTCCTCTACCGGCGCGCCGGCCTTGATGGCGTTCAGCGCGGCGAGCGAACTGGGGCCGATATACCGCTTTTGCTCCGCGCCGGTTTCCTCCGCCCAGCGGAGAAGAGCGGATGCGGTTTCTTTTGCGTCCACGCGTTTGGAAGCGCGATACAGGCGGTAGAGATAGAGGTTCTGCTCCGTATCGTCGGTAACGGACGCCGCTGGCAGATCCGCGTGATGGCGCGAGCGCGCTGGGTCGATCAGTCCCGGTACGAGCGAGGGGAAAAACGCGCGGATTTCCAGACGGGTCATAAACTCCGTCGGCATGCCGACCGCGTCTCCGACCGCGAGCGCGGTAAAGATCGATTGAATTTTATCCGTGTTGGCCAAGGGTCGAGTCTGCCTTTCTGTAAAAAATGTGCTGCAACGAACGGTTACTGAGCGTCCGGAAAAGTCTTTGCTAAAAACGCATATCCCGCGCGCAGTTTTTGCTCGACGTTTTCGATGTAATACCGGTAGGCGGGTTCGAGCGTGAAGAACCCCTGATAACCGATCAGCGCTTTGGCAACGGCGGCAAAATCGGTATCGCCTTCGCCTGCGGGCAGGTGCTTGCTCTCGCCCATGTAGTCCGAAATGTGCAGGTGGCAGGGCGAAACCGCCGCGATAAACTGCGCGGGATCGCCGCCCGCTTCGCGCGCTTCCGTCGTGTCCACCATGGGCTTGATGTTCGGGTGGTTCAGCCGGGAAACGTAGGAGAGCAGCAATTCGGGCGAACCGCAGGTCTTGGGCGAATTCTCCATGGCCGTGAGGATGCCGCGTTTTTGGCATTCATCCGCGAGCCAGAGAAGGTTCTCCACGACGGGATCATCCAACAGCGCGTCATAACCCTTGTTGGAAGGGACGTTCGGGTGCACGACCAGCACTTCCGTGCCGAGCCGCTCGCCAAGCGCGAGGAGCTCCAGCGAGTACCGCCTTCCATCTTCCCGCATGGAGCGGTGCGCGGTATACAGCAGCGGGAAAAACGCGAGCGGATAATGGATGGAGGCAACGCGGATTCCAACGCGTTCCAGCCGCTTTGCGCTCTCTTTGGAAGAATCCGAGAGGCACTGCGGCATGAGTTCCGCGTTGGGGAAGCCCGCGTTCTTAATTTGCTTCAGCGCGTCCTCCGATTCGAGAGGGTACAGAGCGCCGGTGGAAAAGGAGTATCGATCGGAATTTTTCATCATCAATCACCTGCATATAAAACGGCGCGGCGGAGCGAGGAAGCGCCCCGTCGCGCCATTCGGTTCGTTTGGTTCGTTACTGCGCGTCAAATTCCATTTCGGTTACCAACTTGTTGAGCGCGTCGTCCAGCGCCTGCTGTGGGGTCTTGGCGCCCTTTTCGATGCGGCTTAAGGCGTCCGCAATCTGCAAATCCATGGTGCCCATCTGCTCAAAGTGGACATATGCCCAGGCGTAGGAGAGCTGTTTGAACGCAACGGCGTACATTTCGTTTTGCGCAACCGCCGCATTTACCGCGTCCGAATCCAACTCGGACTGACGCACCGGCAGATAGCCCGTGGAGAGCGCGAAGTCGAGGTTCTGTTCCGGCTGGAGCAGGTAGGAAATGAAGTCCCAAGCGGCTTCGATCTTCTGCGGGTCCTGTGTAAAGATGACCAGCACGTTGCCGCCGAGCGCGACCGACTGCTGCTTGAAGTAGGGCATTTCGATCGCGCCGATGTTGATATCAACGTCCGTCCAGCGCGACATGCGGTTACTGGACATGACTACGAACGCCAGATTACCCGCGAGGAACTTGTTTTCCGCGGCGGAGTGTTCGCTGGCGCCCATGATGCCGGAATCCACGAGGCTCTTCCAGTATTCCGCAACTTCCAGCGCTTCCGGACTGTTGAACACGGGCGTGATCACGCCGTCCTTAACCTCGACCACCGGGCAGCCGTTCTGCATGCACATGGATTTAAACAGCCATCCGGTTTCCGAAACGTCAAAGGCCGTAAAGCCGTCCATGCCGTTGACGTTGACCTTTTCGAGGCACTTGAGGCATAAATCGTAGAATTCGGACCAGGTCTTCGGGGGGGTGGTCATATCGACGCCAGCCGCCGCGAGGATATCTTTATTATAATACATCACCGGCGTGGAGATGCCATAGGGAACCGCGCAAATTTCTCCGTTGAAATACTTGCAGTAATCCCAGATGCCGGGGTAGATATCGTCCTTGTTGAAGCCTTCGCGCTGCACGAGCTGCGCCATGTCGAAGTTGCCGAGGCTGCCCGTGAACGAAGGCCCCGCGTACATCAGCGCAACGTCCGGCTGCGTGCCGGTCAAAAGCGCCGCGCTGACCTTGGTTGCGGTGTCGTTGGAACCGCCGGAGTAGGAAAGGTTGAGGGAGACGAGGTCGTTTGCTGCGTCGAACGCGGCCGCCTGCTCGGTGAACTTTTCACCGCTCGTACCGGAAACGGCGTACCAGACTTCCAGCGTCTGCGGCGTGCGTTCGGCGGGATCCATGGGCTTTGTCAGATCGACAGCGGGCAGCGCCGCTTCGGTAGCTGCGGAGGTTTCGCCTTCCGCCGGTTCGGACGCGGTGGCTGCATCCTCCCGCGAATCCGAGCCGTTCACGGCGGCGGGCGCGGGCAGGCATCCGATCGCCGTAATCAGCAGCAGGAGCACTGCAAGCAGCAGGGCAGTCAGTTTCGTTGCGCGTTTCATCATCGAATCCCCCTTTGATTTTTTGAATAGAAACGTTTGTTCGTGGCGGACATACTCCGCCGCGTCAGGACTTCATGCCGGTCAGCGTAATGGAGCGCACCAGCTGTTTTTCGGCAAAGATGAATACAAGAAGTACCGGCAGAATCGCCATGAGCGACGCCGCCATCATCACCTGATACTCGCTGCTCGACTCGGTTACGAGGTACTTTAAGCCGATTGGCAGCGTGCGGAATTCCGTCTTGGTCGTAATGATCAGCGGCCAGGTATAGCTTTTCCAGGCGCCCAGAAACGTAAAGAGCGTGGCGGTGGAGATTGCGCCCTTGCTGTTTGGCACGACCACTTTGTTCAGAACGCCCCAGTGCCCGCAGCCGTCCAGACGCGCCGCGTCCACAAGGTCGTTTGGGATGGCGGAAAAGAAGCTCGCAAGCAGCATCGTCGTAAACGCAGTGGAAATCTGCGGCAGGACGATGCCCGCGTAGGTATCGTTGAGTCCCATAGTGGAGACAACCAGATACAGCGGAATCATCGTAACCACGGCAGGAACGAACATGCTGCTGAGCAGGAACATGGAAAACACCTTCTGCCCGGGGAAACGGAGCTTTGTGAGCGCGTATGCGCCAAGAATGGAGACGCCGATGATCAGCGCCGTTTGGAGCAGCGAGGTGTAGATGCTGTTGAGATAGTACCTTAAAAACGGAATCAACTCGAACACGCGCGTGAAGTTATCCCAGGTCCAAACAGTGGGAATCCAGCGCGGCGGGAACCTATAGACGTCCGCTTTGGTTTTAAACGACGAGAGCGTCATCCAGACGAACGGAAACAACATGCTGATTGCGCCGATCATTAGGATGATGAAGAGGATCCAATTCCGTTTGACAAGTCTCTTGCGTCTTGGAGTCATATGCTTCACCTTCCCTTAATCGTAATCGACGGTCTTGCGCGCGCCTATCGTCCGCTGGACGAAGGTGCACACAAAGATGATGACAAACAGGATCAGCGCGCAGGCGGAAGCCCTGCCCATTCGTCCGTTGGTGAACGCCAGCTCGTAAATGTAGTTCACCAGCAGCATGGTCGAGCGCAGCGGCCCGCCGTCCGGGGTCATGACGTTGACCTCCGTAAAGACCTTGAACGCTTCGATAAAGTCCATCATCAGCACGAACGAAACGATGGGCCGAAGCAGCGGCAGCTTGATCTTCCAAAAGAGCTGCCAGCTCGTCGCTCCGTCGATGCGACCGGCTTCCAGATAGGAATCCGAGATGTTCTGCAGCCCCGCGAGGAAGAGGATGACGTTGTAGCCAAGCCCTTTCCAGATCGAGAAAATCAGAATCGACATCAGCGAGGTCTTTTCGCTGAGCAGCCACTTACTGGTTGGCAGACCGATCCAGGAAAGAATCTGGTTGAACGGGCCGATGTTGACGTCGTAAAACCAGATCCAGATCAGGCTCGACGCCACGACCGGAACGACCACGGGCGCAAAGTACGACGCGCGCAGGAATTTCTTGAGCGGGACGTTGGAGTCCAGCATGACCGCGATCAACAGCGCGATGGTCACGTCAAACGACAGGCGAACGACCGCGTACAAAACCGTATGCCCCAGCGCCTGATAGAAATACTCGCTGGTCGAGCCGGTGAGAAGGTATGCGTAGTTGGCAAAGCCAACACCTCTCATGGCGCCGGTGATGGTGTTGTAATTCGTAAAGCTCAGCTGAATGACCTGTATGACGGGGATGACGAACGTAAAGACCAGAAACGCGATGCCCGGAATCAGCATGAGCGTTCCCGTGCCGACCTCCGAAAGGTGATAGACGCTGCCAAAGAGGCGGACCTTTTTGACGTGGTGCACCTTTGGCGGCTTTTGCCCGCGCGCGGCAGAGTTGAGTTCCATATGCGCGGCGCCTCCTTTCCTACTTGACCAGATTGGCTGTTTGGATTACGCCCGGCCGGTAGCGGAGCGTGACGGATTCGAACGAGCGAAGGTACGGGTTGCCGTCGGCAATGACGAGCGCTTCCGGCAGGAGCCCGTCGAGCGTGACGGTATCGCTTTCACCAAAGACCATCTGCGAACACAGAGCGGGCGTTTCGAACCCGCGCGGGTCGTAATCGACCACCACGAGCGGACGCTCCGAAAAGAGCAGCGCCGCGCGCGCTTGCTGCCAGCAGGTAAAGCAGAGCATGCCGGTGACCGCGCGGCCGTAGAGGCATTCCCGCTCGACGGCGGAGACGATGATCTGCGAAACGGTTTCGAGCGGCACGCTCGAGCGCAGACCGTTTTTTGTAACTGAAAGGTTATGGCCGATCTGCGCAAGCGGAGCTTCCGGCAGTTTTTTACCTTCCTCCACCATTGCGCGCGCGTTGATGGGCTGCGGCTTGCCTTCCACGGTGCCGAGGATGGTGTTGCCCAGCACGATGTCGTTGAAGCCGAACGCGAGCGACTGCTCGCCGTCGAACGCTTCAATTGCGCCGCAGTCCGAAAAGACGAGTTCTTCCGCGCGGGCGCTGGACAGCGCTTCCGCCGAGAAAGAAACGATGGGGCCGACGTTCGCCGTACCCATGGCGACTCCGATGATCTTGGGATTCTTATGCCCCGTTTTCAGCAGGCGGTCGGCAATATACGCGGCAAACCCGTCCCCGCCGGCAACGAGATAGAAGTCCGGTTCCTGCGCCGAAAGTTTGTCTACTGTGGAAAACAGGCGATCGCGATAATCGCCGGAGCACTCGTTACAATGCAGCGAGGCGCGAATCAGTTCGCCGCCGAACTCGAGGGACGAGAATACCGGGCAATCTTGAAGAAAGCCGTTGATGGCCGAACAGATAGTTTCCTTTGCGTCCGCGCCGCCCGCGAACGGGTTGACGAGAACTGCCGCTTTCATGGCTTCACCAAAACTTTGAATGCCTTTCCTTCCGCGAGCGTTTCAAACGCTTCGGAAGCGTTCTCAAGATCGAACCGATGCGTAATAAGCCGCCGGAAATGCGCGGGGTTTTGACGGATAATTTCGTACGCGCGGTGAAACGCGGGCAGGTTGAACCCGGAACTGCCGGTTACGGTCACGCCCCGGTAATGGATGGCGTAGGCGTCCAGCGAAAGCACCGTTCCGCCGGGAAGCCCCGCGAATACATGCACGGTGCCGTTGTCGCCAACGGACTTGACGTACTCTTCCACCAGCGGGGGAAGATTGACCGCGACAACGATATTGTCGTAGTCCGAGGCGGTAACGGACTCCGGCGCGATGGCGGTGACACCGAGGGACACCACCTGCGCTCTGCGCGCTTCCACCGGTTCGCTGATAGTAACGTTAACGCCGTCCGAAGCAAGCATCAGCGCAAACAGCATGCCCATGGGACCGCCGCCTGCGATGAGCACGTTGCTCTTGGGAGTAACGCGCATTTTATCCATTGCGGTGAGAACGCATGCCAGCGGTTCCACCAGCGTATACGCGTCGTCCAGCATATCCAGCTTGATAACGCCTTCCTCGACGAAATCCAGCGGGACTTCCACGAGTTCGCAGAAAGCGCCGGAGGAGACGTGGTGTTTGTTCTGGCAGAGCTCACCCGCGCCGCGCAGGCAGCGTTCGCACTTGCCGCATTCACCGTAAGGGGCAACGACCACCGCGTCTCCGGGTTTGTACCCGCTTTCGAGGGGCGCGCGCTCGACGTTTCCAATGAACTCATGTCCCAGTATGCAGGGCGGAATGAAATTCGGATGTCCGTGGAGATAAGTTTTCAAGTCTGTTCCGCAAATATCGCAGCCGCGTACGCGTACGACGAACGCTCCCTCCGGCGCGGGCATATCCCGCACTTCCAGACTGCGTTCCCCCAAATAAACCAATGCCTTCATGTTCTGTCTACGCCCCCGCTGCGAAATTTATCATAGAAGATTTTTGCCGTTACGCTGTCCGTAATCAGCGTGTTGATATAGCCGAGGCGGGCGGCGGCAATAATGCCTTCCACCTTGTTCTGTCCGCCCGCAAGGCAGATGACCTTGCGCACGCGGTGCAGCCTTCGAACATCGAACGCGACCTGCCGGTAGGCATGGCCGAAGTGATACACGCCGCCGTCCGGACGGAAGAAATAGGAGAGGATGTCACCGACCGCGCCGGAAGCGGCGAGTTCGGCGGTGTATCGCTCGCTGATTTCGTCCACGAACAGGCCGCCGCTCTGGGGTGGACCGCCGAGTCCGATGACCGCCGCGTCGAGATGCGACCAGTACTGCTCCAGCATGGCCATGCGCTGTTCCTCAATATCGCTGAACGGGCTCGAAAGCTCGCGAAACGCGGGGACGCTCACAAAGTAACTCCGCGCTCTGTGCCGCTCGGCAACGCGGTCGACGATCGTGTGGATCTGCAGATACGGGTTGGACGTGCCGGACATACCGATGAGCGGCACATACATCCGCTCGTCGCCAAGGTTGCGGTAGGAGAGGCGAAGCGACATATTGTACATCGATTTGCCCCAGCCGAGGCCGACGGTCTTGGTTCCCTTGAGCGCGCGCGGCAGATATTGCGAAGCGGCAACCGAAATAGCCTCCGCAATGGCGGCTGGATCGTCCGCGCCGCCTTCCATCGGGGCAACGATGACTTCCCGAAGCCCCAACAGCTTTGTGACCGATTCGGCCATTTCGCTTAAATCCGGATCTTCCGGCAGGGAGACGCTAATGGATACGATGCCGAGTTTTTCCGCGCGGTCGAGCAGACGCGAAATCTGAGAACGCGAAATGTTCTCCATATCCGCGATTTGGCTCTGAGACAGCTTGTCGACATAGTAGCTGCGCGCAATGCTGTATAACAGCGTCAGCTCCGGTTTCTTTGTCATATTCGCTCCAATTATGCTTAAATATGAGGCTCTATGAAAATCAACCGCCCGTCCCGGCAGACACAGGGTACGCGGCACAGCCGCGATTCAGAATTGCTTACGCTGCGCGGCTCCGCCGCGATGCATAAAGAAAAAGAATGAGCGGATTTACCCGCGAAGAATCGAATTCAGCCGGTGAATCAGTTCCGGCGCGTTTTCCGCAAGGAAGAGGTTCCGCCCGAACGCAAAACCGCTGACTCCGTCGGCGACGGCGGCCTTCGCCACGTCGCAGATATCCCGTTCTTTCGGCCCGCCCGCGAGGATCATGGGCACGGGGCAGTTTTTGACCACCTCGCCGAAGCGTTCGGTATAGAACGCCTTAATCACGTCCGCGCCGAGTTCGGCGGCAGCGCGCGCGCCGTTTGCCTGCACGTCGAACGTCTGCGTCTTGGAAAAGTCAACCGCGAGAATTTCCGCGATGACCGGAATGCCGTATTGGTGGTAAGCGTCGATATCCGCCGCCGCCTGCTGGATGCCTTCGGCGTCGTTTTCGCCAAAGGTGATCATCATGACCACCGCGTCCGCGCCGAGAGACAGCGCGGTTTCGGGCGAAACATGGTTTCTGTGCGTGATGGAGAACGTGCTCGAAAGGCGGGTGCCCCCAAAGGACGAACGGAGGATCAGCTTTTTTTGAATCAGCTCCGGCTCAACCATGGCGCGCGCGGGTTCCACGTTCACGAGGAATCCGTCCAGCTCGGTCTTGGCGCGGAGGCGCATGGTGGCCTTAACGTCCGTTAGGCCTTCCATAATGCCCGTCTGCGCATGATCCATTGCCAGAATAAAGAGTTTGCCGCCGTTTTGAAAGAGCCTTGCCGTATTTCGCTGTAAACCGTTCATGTATTGGAAACCGCCTTATCATTTGATAGGAATCATAAGAAACAATAGTATTTCATACCATCATCATTATATTTGCAGGATGGAAGAAGTGTCAACGCAACGCTGTATAGATGCAACAATGTGCATGTATTTGTTGCAAAACCGCTTCTTAACGGCGCGCGATTGACAACGCAAATGACTGCGAATATGATCAGACTGAATGAGTAGGAGGCCGAAACATGCGCATCAACGGGGTAAAAATAGACGATACCTACGCGGAAGGGTTCCACATGTCCGGCACGCGGTTTTTGATTACCGCGGACACGCCGGAGTGGGCGCTGGAGGCCGCGCGGAAGGCTACGGGCTTTGCAACGAGCATTATTGCGTGCGGCTGCGAAGCGGATATTGAAAGCACGTTTCCTTCCGGCCCGGACGGGCGTCCGGGAGCGGCGGTGATACTCATGAGCATGAACCACAAGCTCGTTGCCGAGCAGACGCTCGCGCGCGTAGGCCAATGCGTGATGACCTGCCCCACAACCGCCTGCTTCAACGGCTGGGATGGCGGCGAGAGCATAGACGTCGGCAAGAGTTTGCGGTATTTCGGCGACGGCTTCCAGACCAGCAAGCAGCTCTTTGGAAAACGCTTCTGGCGTATCCCGGTCATGGACGGCGAGTTTCTCTGCGAGGAGAAGTTCGGCTCATTTGAGGAAGGGTCGGACAGCAATCTGATTCTGTTTGGAAAAGACAGCGCGTCCACGCTCCGCGCGGCTGAAGCCGCGGTTGCGGCCATGCGAAAAAGCGGCGGGGTGATTCTGCCGTTTCCGGGCGGCATTGTCCGCAGCGGCAGCAAGGTTGGCTCTAAATATAAGAAGCTTCGCGCTTCGACGTATCATAATTGCTGCCCGGCGCTCAAAAACGAACCGGATACGCTGGTGCCGGAAGGCGCAAACTGCGTTTACGAACTCGTGCTCTGCGGCGCAAAGGAAGCGGAGATTCGCCGCGCGATGGCGGTCGGCATCCGTGCCGCCGCCTTACAGGGAATCGTGCTGATCTCCGCAGGCAACTACGGCGGGAATCTCGGCAAAGTTCGCTACCCGCTCTACGAAATTCTGGAGGCGGAGAAGGAAGTATGAAGAACGACTGGAAGGAAACCGCGGGCGAAATCGTGCGTGCGCTCAAAAAAGAGCGGGCGGTTGCGATTTTCGGACTCTGCGGCATTTCGCTGGAAGACCAGCACCGCGCGTTCCAACTGGCGCGGGCGCTGGGAGCGAGCGTTTCGGTGCGGCGCGCGCTGCTGCCGACCACGACGTTCGGCGCGCTGCATCGTTTTTCACTGATACTGTCGTCCGGCTGTACGCAGGGCGTTCCGCTGCCAAAGAACGCGCGGCTGCTGACAGACGAGCGGCTGAACAGCCCCGAAACCTGGCGGAACCTTCGCATCCTGCAGCGCGGGCACACGACGGCGGAAGCCGACGCGCTGCGCCAGCTCTACGACCAGATTGTGGAAGCGCAGGGCGCGGCGTTTCTGCTCTGCCAGGACGAGGTGAGCGAAGAGCTGAAAACCGAGCTGCAGTCGTTCCGCGCGGAATGCGCGCTGGTGCTTGGTTTGGATTTTTTGCAGGCGTCCGATTGTTTGAACCTGCTCGGCGCGTATGAAACCGCGCTGGAGGAAGCGGGCGGCGCGAACGCCTCGTTTGCGGGCGGAACGGAATATGCCAGCGACGCATTCTTATTGGAAGAACTGCTCAGCCAAGGCGCGCTCGGCGCGGTGCTGCTGATTGGGAGTGCTGCGGGTCGGGAAGCGGAGGCGCTCAAAGCGGGCGTACCGCTGTATGCAATAGGAAACGTGATTCCGAGCGCGGCGCTGTCGATTCCGGCGGAACTGCAGTCCACGGGCGGCACAGTTCTCAGAAGCGACGGGCTGCCCGTACGGATTTCGGAATCTGCTCAAAGCGGGCTGGTCTCCCTTTCGGAAGTGCTGGAAACGATGATCGCGGAGGCGCGTGCATGATCAAGATTACAAACGGGCGCGTCTACGACCCGAAAAACGGCGTCAACGGCGAGAGACAGGATGTTTTTTACGAGAACGGTCGAGTCGTTGCGCCAACCGATGCGGTAACGGAACCACTCGACGCGAGCGGATGCGCGGTTCTGGCGGGCGGAATCGATATCCACAGCCATATCGCGGGCGAACCGCTGGCGCTGCTGCGGGACGCTAAAAGCCCTGCCGTTCCGACCGCCAGCCGCACAGGCGGCGAATACGCGCGCATGGGTTACACGCTCGCCGTCAACGCGGCGATGCCCGCGCTGGCCGCGCGGCATACGATTGCGGAGGAAAACGCAATCCCCGCGCTGAGCACGGCAAACCTCGTTTGGGTCGGCGAAAACCCGGTGCTGCTGGAACTGGCCGAAAAGGGGAGCGACGAGGAGCTGGATCAGTACCTTTCGTGGCTATTGGCAATCTCCGGCGGGTGGGGGCTCAAACTCATCAACCCGCGCGAGGGACAGAGCGAAGGCGGACTTCCGTACGGCAAGCTCATCGACCGACTGATCGAAGCCAACGCGCGGCTGAAGTTGCCGCATTCGCTGCATCTGCACCATCCCTTCCTCGGGCAAGCGGACGCCTATCAGCCGATTGCCGAAACGATCCGGCGCGCGGAAGGCAGGCCGCTGCACTTTGCGCACCTGCAGTTTTACGGGTACTCCCGCTCGGCGGATGGCAAGATGTGCTCTGCCGCCGAACAACTGGCAAACCTGATCAACGCGAACAGAAACATCACATGCGACGTCGGCGCGGTGACGTTCGGCCCAGCCGCTGCCGTGACGGCGGACGCGAACTTTGCCAAGAAGCTCGGCCGCGGCAAGCGCGGCTTCCAGAGCCAATGGTGGGAGCAGGACGGCGCGTTCGGCGTGCTGCCGCTGAAATACGAAGCGGATAAAATCGCGGGCGCGACGCAGTTTTTAACCGGTTTGGAGCTTCTACTGCTGGCGGAGGACGCTTCCCGCATCTTCTTAACGACCGACCATCCCAACGGCGGGCCGTTCACCGACTACCCGTATTTGATTCGGCTTTTGATGGACAAGCCGTTTCGGGATGAAGAGATTCAAAAACTCAACTCGAAAGCGGTTTCGCAGAGCGCGGTGCCTTCAATTGCGCGCGAATATTCGCTCTACGAAATTGCGCAGATTACGCGCTCCGGTCCAGCCGCCGCGCTGGGAATGCGCGCACGCGGGCATCTTGGCGTCGGCGCGGAGGGCGGCGTTGCCGTCTATCGCGAGCAGGCGGACAAGCGGGCAATGTTCAGCGCGCCCGTGGCGGTTTTTCGCGGAGAGTCCGCCGCTCTCGTTCCAATGGAACGCGCGTTCGACGAAAAATGGGTTGCGCGCAAAACGGAGAGCCTGCACAGCGGCAATCCGTTCGAAACGCGGCTGGATGAAGATTTTATTCGCAGTCACCGGATCATCCGGCAGGAGGCGTAACAGATGGGCGCGATATTGACGTTGAAAAAACCGCTGGAAACGCTGCTTGACCTGGCTCCGCTTTCCGGTTTGGTTTTGGCTCAAACGCAGGAACTCGAAAAAACAAAACTCGCATATGGACGGGAAACTGTTTCGCTTACGGAGCTGTTTATTATTACACCGTCCGCCGAAGAAGGACTGACGCTGAAAGGCGAACTGCGGCTCTGCATCAACGCTGGCGCGGGAATGCGCCAAGGTAAAATGACGGTTGTTTCCTCCGTCGGCGCGAGTGCGGGCGAAGGGATGCTTGGCGGCGAACTGATCGTGATTGGAAGCGTTGGCAAAATAGCCTGCCGGGAGATGCAGAACGGGTTTGTGCGGATTTCCGGCGACGCGGAAGAAGGCTTAGCGCGCGGCATGCGGCGCGGAATGATCGTTATATGCGGCAGAGCGCGGGGAGAAGCTTGTTCGGAACTGCGCGGAGGAACGGTGCTTTTGCTGAACGGAACGGACGAGCCGGAGCAGGTTGCGCGGGGACTTTCGCGCGGGACGGTCATCTTGCCCAAAGGCTCGGGCGTTCCAAGCGGGTTTTCGCGCGCGGCGAGCCTCGATTATACCTTTCTGCGGCTGCTGTTTCTGGAACTCGAACAGCGCGGAGAAAAACTCCCGAAAGGCTGGCAAGGCGGCATATTTACGCGGTATCGCGGGGACGCGGCGGGGCTGGGCAAGGGAGAAATCTTCGTGCTTTCGGAGGAACGCGCATGAAACGCTTTGCCGTTCTCGGCACGCGCCTTGGCTGGCACTGCCAGGAAGTACTTCTTGCATTCGAACGGCGGGGAGCGGAAGCCGATTTTGTAACCATCGACCGGCTGGTCTGCCCGCTGGGGCTTCCGGGAGCCAAACTGCCGCTTTTTGCGTACGACGGGGTGATGATTCGAGGCATTCCGGCGGGGTCGCTCGAGCAGGTGATCTACCGCATGGACGCTTTGTTTGCGCTGGAACGCGCAGGCCTGCTTTGTATAAACTCGCCAAAGACGATCGAGAAAACGGTCGATAAGTTCCTAACGTCGCGTTTGCTCGAGGAAGCGGGACTGCCCGTTCCGCCGACGATCTGCTGCGAAACGGCGGACGCGGCGCTGGAAGCGTTTGCCGCTCTCGGCGGGGACGTTGTGTACAAGCCGCTGTTCGGCTCCTGCGGAAACGGTCTGCTGCGCCTGCAGACAGTAGAGGAAGCAAAAGAGGCGTTTCCGCCACTGACGG
Organism: Clostridiaceae bacterium; assembly: GCA_039680365.1. GTDB lineage: Bacteria > Bacillota > Clostridia > Christensenellales > CAG-138 > UBA7703. The sequence goes on along the minus strand of JBDKTD010000170.1, from coordinate 2,276 downwards.
AGGCGGGGAGCGTGCTGTACCTGCAGCAGTTCATCCCCAGCGGAAACAGCGACATCCGCGCGTTCGTCATCGGCGGGCGGGTAATCGCGAGCATGCGGCGCAGGGGCAAGGACTGGCGCGCGAACGTTTCCCGTGGAGGAACTGCGGAAGCTTACAAGCTCGATATCTGGCAGGAGACGCTCGCGCTTGCGGCGGCGGGCGCTGTGAACGCGACGGTCGCAGGAGTCGATCTGTTGGTTTCGGAATCCGGCGAAACGTTTGTGACCGAAGTGAACGGCTGTCCCGGCTGGCAGGGGCTTTCAACGGTGACGGACGTGGACATTGCGGACGAGATGGTCTCTCTTTTCTTTTAGAAGGCGTGAATAAAGCAAGCCGGGCTTCAGCCCGGCTTATTTTTTGTATATTTTGAGTGTTTGCTGCTTCTCTTTTTCAAAAGAGAAGATAAAGAATGAAAATTTTTTGCTTCTCTTTTTAAAAGAGAAGCGTACTCTATTTTAACTTCTCCAAAATTCGTTCCGGTGTGATCGGCAAATCGTTGCAGTCGCGCCCTATGGCGTTGGAAACCGCGTTGGCTATGGCCGCGGCGGCGGGAACGACGGAACATTCGCCAATGCTCTTTGCGCCATACGGACCGGCGGGTTCGATCTCCTCAATGAAGTCGATCATCAGCCGCTTCGGCATCTCCGGCGCGCGGAACATACGGTAGGTCTTGAGCGACGCGTTCTTGACCTTGCCGGAGGAATCCAGAAACACGCCTTCACTCAGCGCGTAACCCGCGCCCATCTGGATCGCACCTTCAATCTGTCCGCGCACGGAGAGCGGGTTGATCGCCCGGCCGACGTCGTGCACCGCCGCGTAGTCGAGCAGTTCGACAGCGCCGGTCACGGTGTCCACGCGCACCTTGGATATATGCGCGCCATAGGAGATGACGGCGGCGGGGGAAGCGGTCGTGTGCTCGCTGATGAGCTCCGTAAACTTCTTATGCCGCGAAAACTGTACGATTTCGCCGATCGAAACGCCCGTTCCGTCCGGAGCGGAAGCGCGTCCGCTTGAAAAGACGAGCAAATCCGCGTTTGTACCAAGCAGTTCGGCGGCGAGAGAGGCGAGTTTTTTTCGCATGTCCAGAGCAACATCCATGGCCGCGCGGCCGGAAACGAACGCGCCCCGGCTCGAATAATCGCCGAGCTGATAGGGGGTCAGTTCCGTGTCCGCCGAGACGGCGGATATCATGTCCATCGGCAGCCCCAGCACTTCGGACACCATCTGCTTTTGCATGGTGATGGCGGCATTGCCCATTTCGTGCGAACCGGAAAAGAGCACGCAGCTGCCGTCGTCGTTCATCTTGAGCACCATGGCGGTGATATCCGTGCGGATGCCGAACATGCCGTTGCCGTGCGCGCCGACGCCGAGGCCGACGCCGATGCGGTAACGCTCGCTGGCGCTTGCCTTTTGTTCGGCAAGGCACTGCTCGTAGCCGATCAGCTCGGATGCGCGCTTGAGGCAGTCCAACGGATGCGCGTTGCCATGCGGCAGGTCGAAGCGGTAGTCCACGCCGTCCGGCGGGGTCAGGTTCTGCACCTGCATCCGGTAAAAATCGAGTCCGAGCGCGGTTGCGGCGCGCTGCATGAGCCGCTGTTGGGCAAAGAACGTCTGCGGCGAGCCAAACCCGCGCATGGGGCCGCCGACGGGGGTGTTGGTCACAACCGGGTAGCCCGTAAAGCGGATGTTTTTGCAACGGTGCACCTTAAAGAACTTGCCGCACATCGCCCAGACGATGTTGCTTGTGCCGGAAGCGTACGCGCCGGCGTTGCAGAGCACCGTCATATCCTCGCCTAAGATCGTGCCGTCGGAATCGAAACCCATGCGGAGTTTGATCTTCATGGCGTGCCGCGTGCGGGAGGAGACGATATCTTCTCTGCGGGAGTAGATCAGCTTGACGGGGCGACCGGACTGAATCGAGAGCGCCGCCGCGACGGGCTCCGTAATCATATCCACCTTGCCGCCGAAGCCGCCGCCCATGGCGGGCACGCTCACGCGAACGCGGCTCATGGGCAGTGAAAAGATGCGCGAAAGGTTGACGCGAACGGCAAAACTATCCTGCGAGGAAGCCCAAACGGTGAGCTTGCCGCTTGCGTCGTAAAAAGCGACGGCGCCGTGCGGCTCGATCGCGCCGTGGTGGATGGGCGGGACGGTGAACGTGTCCTCAAAGACGTGCGGCGCGCCCGCGATGGCCGCCTCCGCGTCCCCGCAGCTCTGGCTCACGATCTCCATAAGGT
>JBDKTD010000189.1:0-8672 GCA_039680365.1 Clostridiaceae bacterium | reverse complement strand
CCGCCAGTACGGCAGAAGCGAAAAGCAGGGCTACGAAGTCGGCGGCGGGCAGAAAGAATAACCGTTCGTCCTGAACCAAGACTGATTATGAATTTGTGATCGGATTGACGGATCACTTTTAGTCGGCAGAACCAAACTATTTGGCGGTGAAAGAATGGCAAGATCCAGAGTAAGGCTCAAGGGCAGATTCTTTTTTATGATTCTCGGCGTCGTCGGGTTCATTGCGCTGGTCGTGGTCGTGATCAACCTCACGAAGAAGACCGGCGAAATACAGCTCGGTTCGCTTGGCGCGGAGTTGGAAGTCAGCGCCGCAGTGATTCGCGACGAAACGACTATCATGACCGAACCTTACGAAAAGATTACCTACAGCGTTGTGGAAGGGGCGACCGTTTCCAACGATCAGTTGATTGCGCAAGTCTATAAGCGCGGGTATCAGGACGAAACCATGGTGACGCTCCTCAACCTGCAAAAGCAAATCTATACCTACCAGCTGCAGCTCCTCGGCGGGCAGCAGCCCGCGGAACTGGCCGACCTCAACACCAACATCGCCACGGTGGAAGCGCAGATTCGCTCAGTTTCCCGCGGGGAGAGCAATTTGGACATGCTGGATCTGGAGCAGACGCTCAAGGATCTGCAGACCCAGCGCGAAACGCTCATGAAGACCATCGTGACGCCCGATACGACCCTAAACCAGCTTTACGCCGACTTCTCCTCGCAGCAGTCTACCATGTCCGGCTGGAGAAAAGAGATCAAAAACACGTCCGGCACGGGCATTGTGAGCTTTTATTTCGACGGTTACGAGCAGGTGCTCAACGTCAATAAGCTCTCCACCATCAACTCCGCGCTGATCAAAAACGTTGTCAAAGGCGGTAACACGGCTAACACCGCGGAGTCCACAAGCGAGTTGCCGCTCTACCGCATCGTCAACAATACGCATTGGTTCGTCGCGTTTGTCACGGATTCCGCCGACCCGATGCGCCTTGCCGAGGGTGAGCAGTACAGCGTCGTATTTACCGACTATTCGGAGGAAGCGTACACGGCGACTGCGCGCGCGGGCACGGTTTCGGAAAAGTCCGTGGTCAACATTCTGGAGTTCAACGTCGATATCGGCAAGCTCATCGGCGCGCGCACGGTCGCGGCCAAGATTTCCAAGTCCGCGCAGGGGCTGGTCGTCCCGCTCAAGGCCATCGAGATGGTCAACGGAGTCGCGGGCATCAACATTGCCTACGGCGACTCGGTTCTGCGCGTGGAGGTCGATATTCTCTCGCAGGACGGCAAGAAAGCGGTCATTCGCGCACATAACGCGTCCGATACGCTGACCGCAGGCCAGAAGTATGTAAAGCCATGAGCACGATAGCGGAGAATCTCGCAAACGTGCGCGAACAAATGGCGCTTGCCTGCGCCCGATCCGGCAGAAACCTGGAAGACGTGCGCCTGGTTGCCGTTTCCAAGTACATGGGGATTGAAAAAATCGCGAAAGCAATCGAAGCAGGGCAGACCGCGTTTGGCGAAAACCATGCGCAAGAATTGAACGAAAAGAAAACTTTTTTTGAACAGCACGGCTGCGCGGTGCATTTTATTGGACAACTGCAAACGAATAAGATAAAATATGTCTGCGGTTTTGCCGGGCTGGTCGAGTCCATCGACCGGTTAACGCTCGCGCAGGCGATGCAGCAAAAAGCGGAGGCGCGCGGGGTAGTACAGGATATCCTCATCCAGGTCAACATCGGTGAAGAAGAGCAAAAAGGCGGCGTCACGGATGGAGACTTGGATTGTTTTGCGGAATCGATCGCGGGTTATGGTAACCTTCGCGTGCGCGGACTGATGTGCGTGCCGCCCGCGGTGGAGGCCGAGCAGGCCAGAGGGTATTTCCGGCGGATGCGCGCGCTGTTCGAGCGCATGCGGCAAAAACAAGAGTTTACCGCCTTCGACACGCTGTCGATGGGCATGAGTCATGATTACCCGGTCGCAGTAGAAGAGGGCGCGACAGAAATCCGCGTTGGCACCGGCATTTTCGGCGCGCGGAATCAAAAATAAAAACCAGATTCGGTTGAATCGCCGCAAATTTTGCGGCGGGTGGTTTTTTCGGAGGAAGACGGATGGCAAGTCTGTATACAAAGTTTTTGGACTTTATCGGCATCGAGGAAAACGACGAGGCAGATGAGGAACGCAAGGACGACGGCTATTACCGGGACGACGCGGACGACCGCGGCGGCAATGTAGTCAATTTCAATAATAACAGCGGCGGCAGAGCGCCGGCGGCTTCGCACCGCAGGAACGAGCGCGCCGCTAGTTCGACCGGTTCGAACCTGCCGATTTCCGGCGGCATGAAGATGATCGTGTATCACCCCGTGAGCTACGAGGATACGCAGAGCATCATCGACAATCTCAAGAACCGCAAGCCCGTGATCGTGAACATGGAAGAGCTGGAGCTCGACACGGCGCAGCGCATTTTGGACTTTCTCTCGGGAGCGGTGTACGCGCTCAATGGAACCATGTGCAAGATTTCGCGCGGAATCTTCGTTGTCGCCCCTAATAATTACGACGTCGTCGGTAACGGCGAGGACGATTATGGCGACCTCGTGTAAGCGCTCCGTCCAGTAAAAATACGGGCTTATGACGGCACATCAGTAACTTGGTGTGCCTGTTTTGTAAGGAGGGAATGCATTGCGTACGGAGGATATTGTCAACAAGGTATTCGCCCGCTCGTTTATGGGTTACGATATCGAACAGGTGGATCGCTTTCTCGACGAAGTGATCGAGAGCCTGGAGCGGTACGAAGCGGAGAAGAAGGAAATGCTCACCGCGATGGAGTACCTGCTTGGCAAGCTTGAAAAAGGCCAGAAACTGCCGCTTGCGGAAATGCGCAAGGCCATCGACTCCGGCAAGCCCGCCAAGAAACGCGCGCTCCCGCCTGACTGCGCAAAGCCGGAACCGGCGCCGCAGGCAAAGGCGGAAAAGCCCGCGCCGCCCGCCGCCGAACTGGAAAAGCGCGCCCGCGCGATTGCGCGGCAGGCGAGCGCATCGGCGCCCAAGCAGGCGCGCGCGCCCAAGGTGCAGCGCGTGGTTAAGAACGGCGCGGAGAAGGAAGAACCCAAGACGCCGCCGAAGCCCACAGCGGCTAGCGGCGAGGACTGGTTCGACGAGCTGCTCGTTAACCTCTGCGAACGCGAACGGCAGGGTTACACGCCCGTCAAGCAGGAAGCGGATCCTGACGCGTCTGCAAAAGAGCCGTCGGCTGCGCCCGCCGAGGAAGCACAAACAGCGAGAGAACCCGCGTTCCGCCCGCTGGCGGATCAGCGGCAGCAAAGCGCCGATCAAACGGCGGCGGAAGAACCCGCTTTGCAGGAACCCGAAGCAGAAGAAGCGGAACCTGCGGAAGCTGCCGCACAAGAACCGGACGAAACTGCCGAAGAACCGCGCAAAGCATACACGGCAGCGCCCGAACGGGCGAACAGATCCGATGAGACGGAACAAGCCGCCCAACCTGCACCGGAACAGCCTTCCGGCGAAAGCGAATTAGATTGATGCCCAAACAAAAACAGTTTTTCCCGCCCGTCTCGCGCGAGGAACTCAACGCGAGAAACATCGGGCAGCCAGATTTTATCTTTGTCACCGGGGATGCGTATATCGACCACCCCAGCTTCGGCGCGGCCATTATAACGCGTCTGCTCGAAAGCAAGGGCTACAGCGTGGCGCTGATCGTCCAGCCGGACTGGCACAGCGCGGAAGCCTTCGCGGCTCTGGGCAAACCCAAGCTTGCGTTTTTGGTTTCTTCCGGCAACCTTGACTCCATGGTGAACCATTATTCCGTCTCCGGCGCAAGGCGGGATACGGACGCCTATACCGAAGGCGGCGTTGCGGGCAAGCGCCCCGACCACGCGACGGTTGTTTACGCCAACCGCTGCCGGGAAGCATTTCCGAACGTTCCGCTGATCCTCGGCGGTATAGAAGCGAGTTTGCGGCGGTTTGCGCACTTCGATTTTTGGGATTACCGCGTGCGGCATTCCATCCTCTACGACGCGTGCGCCGATCTGCTGGTCTACGGCATGGGCGAACGCGCCATCGTGCAGATTGCGGACGCGCTGAAAAACGAAACGCCCGTTTCCGAACTCACCGACATCCCCGGCACCTGCGCGCGCGTTTCCGCGCAACCGGAAGGGGAGTTTGTGCTGCTTCCGAGCTTTACAGAAGTCTCCTCCGACAAGAAAAAATACTGCGAGGCGTTCGTTCTGCAAACGCGAGAGCAGGACGCCGTCCGCGGAAAGCGCTTGCTTCAGCCGCATGAAAAGGGGTATTTGCTCTGCAATCCGCCCGCCATGCCGCTCGGCAGCAGAGAGCTGGACGAAGTCTACGCGCTGCCGTTTACGCGGCGGCCGCACCCGTCCATACGGGAACATGTTCCGGCCATCGAGGAGGTTTCGTTTTCCATCACCTCCGCGCGCGGCTGTTTTGGCAACTGCAACTTCTGCGCGCTGACGTTCCATCAGGGGCGCGTTGTGACCTCGCGCTCGCATGAGTCCATACTGGACGAAGCGGAGCGATTGACGCGTGAGCCGGACTTTAAGGGGTATATCCACGATGTGGGCGGCCCTACGGCGAACTTTCGACACCCGGCGTGCGCAAAGCAGCTTAAGAGCGGCGTCTGCGCGGATCGGGAATGCTTGGGCTTTTCCGCCTGCAAAAACATAGACGCTTCCGAAAGCGACTACACGAGCCTGCTCAAGGAGCTACGGCAGATACCTGGAATCAAGAAGGTGTTCGTCCGCAGCGGCGTGCGGTACGACTACGCGCTGCTGGATAAGGACGACTCGTTTTTGCGTGAGTTGATCGAGCACCATATCAGCGGCCAGCTCAAGGTTGCCCCGGAGCATGTTTCCGACCGGGTGCTGCAGTATATGAATAAGCCGCCGCACAGCGTTTACGAGCGGTTTGTGCAGAAGTACGAGGCGATTAACAAGAGCCTCGGCATGAAGCAGTTCCTCGTGCCGTACCTGATTAGTTCGCATCCGGGCGCGACGCTCAACGACGCCATCGAACTGGCGCAGTACCTGAAGAAAAGCGGTCACCGCCCCGAACAGGTGCAGGACTTTTACCCGACGCCCGGCACCGCGAGCACCTGCATGTACTATACCGGGCTCGACCCGTTTACCATGGAGCCGGTGTATGTTGCCAAGAGCCGTGAGGAAAAGGCCATGCAGCGCGCGCTGATGCAGTGCCATATCCGCAAAAACTGGCCGCTGATTCGCAAGGCGCTGCGCGAGGCGGAACGGGACGATTTGATTGGAAACGGCGGAAACTGCCTCGTGCCGCCGGACTACCAGAGCATGCAGAGCGACGGGTACCGCCCGAAGCAGAGCGGCGCAAAACCGCCTCAAAGGAGCGGCGGCGGCAAGCGCGGCACAGATCGAAAGCCTTCGAGGAACAACGTCTACGGAAGACCGGGTAAGCCCGGCGGAAGCACCGGCAGGGGCGGCAAACGCGGATAGTCGCGCAACCCGGCAAATCCGCCCGCGTAACTGAGCGGGAAAACAGAAAAAGTGAGAGAAACAAGCGATGGAGAGCATGCTTGTTCTTGACAAACAACCGGTAAGCCGATAAAATAAGCAATGTTGCGTGGAAACGCGCGATGGTTTTCATGCGCGCTGGTTGATTTGAAACGACGCCGGTAACCACGGCGGACAGGCGGTGAGAACTATGCGAATTCGTGTTGCGAACGCGATCAAGCAAACGGGCGACGAATTCCCCTTTACGTGTTCCGAACAGTGGGAACCGGTTTCCTACGGGGAGCGGATGCTTACGTTCTGCGAACCGGTAACGGTGGAAGGAACGTATGTATTCGACGGAAAAGCGTTTACCGTATCGGCGAAAGCCGAAGCGGCGCTGAAAACAGAATGCGCCCGCTGCTTAAAAGCGTTTACAGAACGCATTTCGGTTTCGTTTTCCGAGCGGTTTGTAAAAGATCAGCCGGACTCGGAGGACGACGAGACGTATCCTTACACCGGAGACGAGCTCGACCTTGGCAAAGCCGTGATGGATAACCTCCTTTTGGAGCTTCCCATTGCGAGCGTCTGCCGGGAGGACTGCAAGGGCCTTTGCCCCGTTTGCGGTGCGGACTGGAATGTAACCGAATGCCAATGCACAAAAAATGAAGCCCGTGAGAACTAGTTTTTCCAACGCGCTATCTGAAGAAGAAGAGGAGGGATTATCATGGCAGTACCCAAGAGGAAAACGTCAAAGGCAAGGCGTGATTCGCGCAGAGCGGGAAACGCTAACCTGACCGCGCCGCAGCTCAACGAGTGCCCGCAGTGCCACGCGCTTGTACCGTCCCATACGGTTTGCAAAACGTGCGGGTATTACGACGGCAAACAGGTTGTCGACATGGAGAAAAAGGAAAAGAAGAACGCCTGATCATCCATCCCTCGGCGATATGAATACCGGTTTATGAAAAACCTTTCCGTATGGAAAGGCTTTTTCATTTGCTTTTTTCTGAACAGTACATGTCGTTTGCGAAGTCGTACTCTTTTTGCGTTGCATCGAAAGTGTAATTTTCGTATAATGAATCATCCGCAATGAATCGTGTTTTGCGGACGGAATCATACAATCCTTTTAACGCCTCATGGGGATGGGGTGAAGACAGCGGCGGTAAGCCGCGCGAACAGGAGAACGAACGAATGAAGATTGCAATCGACGCCATGGGCGGCGACAACGCGCCGCAGGCGGTCATCGCGGGGGTGCAGCTCGTCTTGCCGGAGCTTCCGGCGGATGCGCAGCTGCTGCTCTTTGGTGATGAAAACGTGCTGGGCAGCGACCTTGCGGACGCGCATGTCAGCGACCCGCGCGTTAAAATTATCCACACAACTCAGGTGGTCAGCTGCGACGAACAGCCGACGCTCGCCATCCGCAAAAAGCGGGACTCCTCCATGGTGCGCGCCATCGAGGCGGTGGCAAACGGCGAAGCGGACTGCGTGCTCTCGGCGGGCAGCACCGGCGCGCTTTTGACCGGCGGCACGCTGATTATCAAGCGCTTAAAGGGCGTGAAACGCCCGGCGCTGGCAACGATTATGCCCACGCCGGAAAGCTGCGTGCTGCTGCTGGACTGCGGGGCGAACACAGACTGCAAGAGCGAATACCTCGTGCAGTTTGCGCTCATGGGTTCGGCGTATATGAAGTGTGTCATGGGCGTGGAGAATCCACGCGTAGGCCTTCTCAACAACGGCGCGGAAGAGGAAAAGGGCAACGAACTGACCAAGGAAACGCATCAGCTGCTCAAGACGGCTCCGGTCAATTTTGTTGGTAACTGCGAAGCGCGGGACGTACTGGGCGGCGAATTCGACGTGGTCGTCTGCGACGGGTTCGACGGCAACGTCGTGCTCAAGGGCACGGAAGGCGCAGCGGCGCTGATTCTCGACATGCTTAAAAAAGCTCTGCTGTCGAGCTGGGTTTCCAAAGTCGGCGCGCTGCTCTGCAAGCCGGCGTTTCGAATCCTCAAAAAGAAGCTGGACTATACCGAATACGGCGGCGCGCCGCTGTTGGGCGTCAACGGCGGTGTCATCAAGGCGCACGGAAGCTCCAACGGCAAGGCGTTTCGCTCGGCCATCCTGCAGGGCGTTAAGCTGGTCAACTCCAACGTAACTGCGCTGCTCGGCACGGAGATTGCCGCAATGGGCGTGGAAGAGTAAGCCCGCAAACAAACTGCTTTTCACCGCGCGGCGGCGGGAAGCGTTGGGCAAATATCCTGCGCCGTACAGTTTTGGTGAGGATTGACAGATCGACCCGCGTACTATAGAATACTACCCGAACGGGATGCGGATATTCGCATTGAAAAGGAGTTATCAATATGTATTTTGAGAAAGTTCGAGATATTATCGCAAAGCAGTTGGATATTGAACCCGGCACGATTACGATGACCAGCCGCCTGATCGACGACCTGAAAGCGGATTCGCTCGACATCGTTGAGCTGATCATGGACCTCGAACAAGAGTTCAATATTGAAATCCCCGATGAGGAACTGCCCAAGGTTCAGACCGTTGCCGATATCGTTGGCTATCTGGACAAGAAGTAAGAAAAAGACCGCAGCATCCGAATGCCCGCATCCGACGGTGAACCAGGGTGCGGGCTTTTTTGTAAAGCATTCCACGCCTCTTAAAAACCCACAACCAAAGAAACAATCATACCATTACTGCCGCTTCAAAGGAAGATTGCATGCCGGTGCTTGAAAACACGCTTTCCGTTTTGGAAGAAAACTTGCGGTATACGTTTCTCAACCGTTCCCTGCTGGAAACGGCGCTGACGCATACCTCGTTTGTCAAAGGAGACGGCAAGCACCAGACGCATAACGAACGGCTGGAGTTTTTGGGCGACGCGGTGCTGGAGCTCTGCGTGAGCGAACATCTCTACCGCGACCATCCGGAGATGCAGGAAGGCGCAATGACGCGGCACCGCGCGCGTCTGGTCTGCGAAAAGGCGCTGTATTCGGCGGCGGTTTCGCTGGGGCTGCCGCAGAGCCTGCGGCTCGGTAACGGCGAGGAGCTCACCGGCGGGCGGGAGAAGCCTTCTATCGTTTCGGACGCGCTGGAGGCTGTCATCGGGGCGATTTACCTCGACAGCGGGCTGGAGAGCGCGAGAAACGTCATCATCAACGTCGTGATTCGCCTTCTGGAAGAAGCGCG
>JBDKTD010000088.1:0-52504 GCA_039680365.1 Clostridiaceae bacterium | reverse complement strand
GCCGATGCGCCCGTACTTGGGATTGAAGAGCATCTTCTTGTGCCTGAGCAGCGTGTCGATCAAAACGATATGCCAGCGTTTGCGCTGTTTTTTGAGATCGCTGAGCTTTTCCGGCGGCTGTGTCCAGCAGATGGGGTCCGGCAGGAAGCGCACGGAGTATTTACGCTTCTTATCGTGCATGAGCTGATGCAGCTTGACCACGAGTTCCATGTCCTCGCCGACGCAGTTGCGCGTGTACCCGCCCGCCTCGATGACGGCGGCCTTGTTGAACGCGCCGAACGCGCCGGACACGATGAGCAGCATACCCATTACGTCAAAGCCGATGCGTCCGGTTAAGAACGCGCGCAGATACTCCGTCGTCTGCAGGGCGACGACCGGGTTGTCCGAAAGTCCGACTTCCTTCATTTGCCCGTTTACAATTTCGCACCCGCTGCCAATGCGGACGATACCGCCAACGGCGATGCAGGTCGGGTCGCTGATGAACGAATAGATAATCTTGATAAGCGAGCTCTTTTCCAAAATGGAGTCCGCGTCTATGGTCACGATGACCGGGTAGGAAGCGACGTTGATGCCCGCGTTGAGCGCGTCGGCCTTGCCGCCGTTCTTTTTGTTGAGCACAATGAGCTTTTCATCCACCGCGGAACGGTAGATTTCCAGTATCTCTTCCGTTTCGAGCGACTTTTTATACGGCTGGCGGAACGGCAGCAGCTCGTAGGCGTCGATTAAAAGCTGGAGCGTATCGTCCTTGGAGCCGTCGTTGACAACGATGACCTCGTACTCCGGAAAGTCGAGCGAAAGCAGGTTGCGCACGGAATCCACGATGGTTGCCGACTCGTTGTAGGCGGGAACCAGCAGCGAAATCGGAACCATATGATCCGAATCGAGGAACCGGCGGTAGTCGATATACCGCAGCGAACGAACATACCTGCTAAGGCCGATGGAGGCTGAGATCAGTTGGATGAGGTAAATCGTGCTGACGGCGATGACATAGAACAGTGAAAAATAGTTGATGCCCAGCACAATCTTCAGTAAAACGTCATGCAGACTCATCAAGCCACCCCCTTCCGGCTGCGAAGCGCTTGTTTATCCAGCGCGAACTGGAGCATTTCCTCCGCGTAGCGGTCGCCGCGCTGTTTGACTTCATTTTGAATCGCCTTGATATGCTTGCTTTGAATCAGCGATTCCGCCGCGCGAAAGCGAACCCACCACTCGCGATCGCAGAGCAAGTCGATCAGCGTTTTCTGATTTTCGTCCACGCCGAAGCTGACGAGCGCGCTGGCAACGACCGCGCGCAGTTCCCAACGCTCGTTCTTTGCCATGGCGGCAATCTTCGAATAAGCGGGGGCGCAGGCAAGCTGTCCGAGAGACCTTACCGCGTCGATTTGCATGTTGAGCTGCGGGCTGTCCAGAAGCGGCAGCACCTGATCGGCAAGCGAGGTGTATTGGTACTCGCCGATGGCCTTTACGCAGGTTCGGCGGATATACTGGTCCGCCGCGGTGGCGATAAGGCGCTTACAGAGCGTTTCGCGGTCGCCTTTGTAGACGGTAAAGAGCTCTTCCAGCGTTCGAAACGACAGCAGAGACGCAATGGTCGGGTCGCGGCAGATGGAGACGAGAGATGCTTCCGAACCGAGCAGGCAGAGCGACAGCAGGCCGATATGCTGCATATGCGGGTTGACGCGGTGGCAATAGATTTGCTGCACCACATCGGGAATATACTGCTTGAGCCCCAAGGTGCCTACGAGCTTGACCACGAGGATGACCGAATCCACGCTGCCGTCCTCGAACTGCTGCTTGAGATACTTGGAGTACCATTCCCCACCGATTTCGCGGCAGAGCACCGCCAGATCGGCGCCGCTCAGTTCGTCTGCAATTTCGGAGACGACGAGCAGCCCGCGCAGGGAGCGGATGCCGCGAATCTGCGAAATCGACTGAACGATGCAACCTTCCTCCTGACGGATCACTTCGTACAGCTTGGTTTTAAGCCGATTGGCCGCGGCTTCACCCGAAAGAAGACAGATGAGCTGCTCACGCATGGCTTGAATCCGCTTGCTCTTGATGGAGTTGGTGAGGTGCAGCGTTAACAGCAGCAGCGTAAATAACGCGAGCACCGTCGCCATGATAATGATGAGCCAGTTTACGACCGCCTGTACAAGAATCATGCTTCGTGTGCTCCTTTCCTATTGTGGGCCGGTATCGGCATCGGGGTTTGAACCATGCGGGGTGGGGGCGTTACGGCAGAGCTGAAAAGTATTCCTGTACTATAGTATAACTCTTTTTCAACCGCTCGTGATAGGTCGGCAAATCCCAGCTTTCCCAGGAATAGCCGCCGAACGGCACTGTTTCGGCGCTTTCAGCCGAGCAAACGGCAAATGCGAACGATTCGATTGTCTCACCGGTGACCGCGCCCGTGACGTTCCAGTCCGCAATGATGTTCTTGGTGCCCGGATCGCGCACGTTGAACAGGAGCCATGGAATGTGCAGCTCGACGACGCCGTTTCCCGCATAGAAGTCCGCAAGGGAGTTGTACGCTTCACTGTTCGGGTCGGCTATGCCGTAGGTGAGCTTGCCCGCGTCGAATTTGGAAAATGGGATGGACTCGCCTGTTTCCGGAAGCACAATGCCTCGGCTCATTGCGGCGAATATCTCGGTAATAACGCCTGAATTCTTCTCTGTTTGATGCTCTATAACATCAACCATTTTGTTCTGAACGGAGTATTGATACTGAAATACGTCGTAATAAACGTCGGTAAGCATCACGCTTTGATCCGTTCCGTTTAGTACGATTAAAAAATCCGCGCCGGAAGCAAACGACAGCCCGCTATTATGATCGTTGCCCTGGTCTGCAATCGTATCCGCGGCAATATAGATGGGTTCCTGCCCGAATGTGTGACCGCCGAGTTCTACGAGGAAATACAGATACGCTTCGTCGCTCTTGACGCTGAGTTTCAGCCCGTTTGATTCAGAAACGACGTTTTCGCTTGTCCACTCGTCCGCCTTGCCGTCGATCAGCACGGCGGTTGTTTCGCCGGGGTCGAAGGCGAGCAGCCCGAAGGTCTTTTCGGGGCTTTCCACGCTGAACCAGTACGGCCTGCGCTCGGCTTCCTCCTGATCGGTGGTATTCCAGGTGCGTTTGAACCATTCGTCCTGCCAGGAGAAAATCAGCCCGCCCATGCAGCCGACGTCGTGGATATCCGCCATCATGGAAACCAGCATTTCGCCCTGCGCCGTCTCTTCCACATTGCCCTGGTCAAAACCGGTCACGGCGTTAACATGCGTCTTTCCGCGCGAGGTGGGAATGCCGAACTCCGCCACCAGCACCGGCATGGTGTGGTAGGCGTTCAGTTCCGTTAAGTACGCGCGATAGGGATTCGGGTTCTCGCCGGAAACATACGCCGGGTCATAGCTCATCAAATCGGGGTAGTAGGAATAGACATGGTAGGAAGCAAAGAACCCCGCCGTATACGCGCTGGTCGCTTTGATGTGCTCGGCGTCTATGCCGACCGCGTCCTCCATGCCGGGATTCGGTTCGCCGGGGTGCGCCAACGGGTCGGTCGTAATCCAGTTGGTAAAGGCAACCGGCCGCTGAACGGAATAGCGCTCCATTTCGTAGGCGATCATGGTTTCCTGCGATTCGGCGAGAAACACCTCGAAGGGGGAAGCGTTTTCCGTATAGACTTAGGCGACGGAAAAGATCGTCTTTTCGGGGTTCTTTTCGTTTGTGCCAAGCACGAAGTCCGCGCTGAACTCTATGCCGGGCAGGTAGCCGATCACATAGCTCGAAACGTCGCTCGTGTAGGTTCCGCCCGCGTTGCCGGGCAGCTTTTCCACCACGGCGTTGCCGTGCACGATGTCGATGGTGTTCTTTAAATCGCGGGTAAAGCTGTCGATCAGTTCGCCGTTGTTGCAGTAGGCGTCCAGATACTTGCCGATCAATTCCTCGTTCATATAGACGCCTTGCAGCAGGTACAGCGGATGCTCGGAAGTGAGGTTATAGGCAAGCAGCGCGTCGTAAAACGCGGGCATCTGCGGCACGTAGACGCGGATGGTGTTGGCGCTCAGTTCGCCGATGAGCTGGAACCAGCGGGAATACTCCTCCTGCGTGATTCCGAACTCGCCCGGCCAGAACCCCGGCTTTGCCGCGCCGATATCCACGCCCTTGACAAAGAACGGCTCGAAACTGCCGCTCTCGTTTCGAACGAGGAACTGCTTGCCTTCCACGCGGGAGACCGGACCCTGATACGCGGGGGCGGGCAAGGGCGTTGGTTCCGACGTTGGCGTTGGAGCGGGCGCTTCAGTAACGACGGCGGTGCTTTCAGCCGGTTTGGTGCGCGGCGCGCAGGCGCAGAAGAAGACAAGCCCGCCCAACAGGACGAGAAAGGACAGCCGTCGCAGAACTCTGTTGCGGGTGTTTGCGTCCATACATACCGCCTTTTTTATGGAGTAAAACGGGGTGGTATTCCATTGTTCAGTGAGAGAAAGTTACCAGATCAGAACCAGTATAAATCAGCGCGCAATCGCGGTCAATCGAGGCTTTTCCGCCGCCGCGCGGCGCAGGGTGCAGAGCCATCTTAACGGGAGAACGAACGGCTGAATTGGATTATTCTTTGCCGGGGTGTACCGAAACGGGCGCGTAGTAGCGGACGTAATCGACCAGCATGCGCTGCGGGAACGCTTCTTGATCCACGCCCTTAATTCCGCCCCACGTGCCGCCGACTGCAAGGTTGAGAATCAGATGAAACGGAACGTCGAACGGCCAGGTTTCATACGTTGCGTTTGCCGGCCGCCTGTATTCCAGCGCGGGTACGCCGTCAAAACGGACGATGATGCGGTCGGGCAGCCAGAGCAGGGAATAAACATGGTACCCGTCGTCCTTGCGGGTGATGCGGGTGGAGGCGGTGATGGCGTTGTCCTTGACGGAGTTGTTGGCAAAGGTATGGAAGGTGGAATGCACAAGTTTTGCGTCGTAGCCAACGCGCTCTGCAATGTCGATTTCGCCCGAATGCAGATAGCCGCCGTAACGAACGTCGCTGGGCAGCAGCCAGATGGCCGACCAGGTGCCCCGTGCCGTCGGCAGAGCCGCGCGGACTTCCAGATATCCATAGGTAAAGTCTGCTTTGTCCTGCGTCTTGAGCCGCGCGGAGGTATAGCTGCGATTCTGCAGCGATTCCGCGCGCGCTTCGATGACGAGCGCGCCATTTTCCAGCCAGGCGTTTTCGCGCGCGTAGCACTCGAGTTCCTTGTTATACGGCCAGGGGCCGGTTTCGAAGCTCCAAACCGTTTCGTCGATCTGTTCCGCCTCAAATTCGTCCGAAAACTGCAGGGTGTACCCTTCCGGCGGGCCGATATACGGCGTGGGGGAAGGAGAAGGCGTTGGCGCGGGGGAAGCCGTTGGGGAAGGCGACGGCGAGAGCGCGGCAGCCGAAGCATTCGGCTGCGCTCCGTTTGCGTCCTCGGGCAGTTCGTGCGTTTTTGCGCACCCTGCGGCGAGCAGGCAGAGCGAGAGAACGGCACAGGCTAGGCGGCGCAGGCGCATGGTTCATCGCTCCGTTTCGTCGGTTGATCGGGTCTGGACTTTTACGGCGCGTGCCGCAAAGGGATTTCTGTACGGTTGGTATACTTGATTGTATGCTCTTTTTTGCCTGCGCGTCAATTGCCGCTTGAATCCGGTTCTGTTCGTATTTAACAACTGCGCTTTGGCTGTTGAGAAACTGTTGATTCAAGCGGATGTTTGATGTACTATGATGTTGTATCAAGTTCAACTAATCGAATCGACATTTTTACTATTCTTTGCTGTTTGCAGACAAAGCCGAACCAACAAGACCAATAGAGATTTGAATATGCGACAGGTTGCTATAAAGCGCTTATTGTTCGTATTGGTATTGACGTTCTCCGCCGTCGTTCTGTTGGCATGCAAAAAACCCGCCGTGGAAGAAAGCGTTTCTGCCGTTACGCAGAAAGAAAACAGTCAACTTTCGTTTCGGATCACCTGGACGGACTACTCCGGCCGGGGACAGGCAATTCAGAAAATCGTTGACGGCTACAACGCCGCGTTGTCCGGCGACGCCTTCATTCGAATGCTTGGCGGGGACGAAGACGAGCTGGCCATTCAGAAAATGCTGACGTCCAGTCCGGAAACGGTCTTCGTTTTGCCGTATCGCTACGTCCAGTACTTTGGCGATCGCGGCGAACTCATGGATCTGACCGACTCTTTTACGGAAGAAAAGAGCCTGTTTTATGAAAAACTCTGGAAATTAGGAACGGCGGACGGCAAGGTTTACGGCATCCCCTGGCTGGGGCACTCCATGTGCCTGCTCTACAACAAGACGTTGCTGGAAGCAAGCGGTGTTGACGCGGGATCGATTACGAGTCTGGACGCGCTGGTACAGGCGATGGAACAGGTGGAACAGCACACGGATGCGCAGGGAATCGGGCTTGTTGGCGCGGAGAGCAACGACGTTTCCTGGATGGTCAACCAGTTTATCTATGGCTTTGGCGGGAGCCTGGTCGACGAAAACGGAACAGCCGTTTTACTCAACAGCCCGGCGTCCGCAGCCGCGCTGGCGTTTTATAAGGATATTCTCGGCGCGCACGCGCAGCCGTCCTGGACGGAGGATACGGGCGTAGAGGTTATGAAGTGCTTCCTCAATCAGGAGATTGCCTTTGAGATACAGGGAATCTGGGGAGTCACGGATGTGCAAAAAAACGGCGAACCGTTCGAGGTTGGCGTTATTCCGCTCGACCGCATCGGCTTGAACGCGGAGGTGGGGCCAATGATGCTTTCGCTCTCCGCGGGCGTCAGCGGGGAGGGACAAGAGCAGGCGATTTCGTTTATTCGCTACATGATCTCGCTGGACGCGCAGCAGGCGATTTTGAACGGCGAATACAGCCCGGAACACGACCAGTACTATCCGTTTCGCACGCCGATTCGCCTCGACATGGCCGATACGTCGGTCATGCGCCTGAACCCCGACTACCAGCTCTTTATCGAGGGATTCGAGCATCCCAGCGTGGACGTGCCCGTTCCCAAGTGGCAGAAGGTGAAGGATGATTTCTACGAAGCGGGTCTGCACCGCGTGATGACCGGCGAAACCACGATTGAAGCGTTTTTAAACTGGATCGAAACGGAAGGGAACCGCATCCTCTCCGAACCCTGACGACCGGACGGCGGAAACGACGCGGATCACTGAACGGTGAAATTGTAAAACAGATTCAAGGATAAAGGAGCCTTCCTATGAAGATTCTGATTGCCGACGATTCCAAAACAGATGCCGCCATTATCAGCAGCATCCTTTCCGATTTTGAACTGCTGCTCGCAAACGACGGCGTGGAAGCACTGGAGCGGATTGAGCAGAATCCGAACATCGACATCCTGATTCTCGATATCAACATGCCGCGCATGAACGGCTTTGAAGTGCTGGAGTATCTTAAAAACCATCCGGAGCACAAGAACATTGCCGTGCTGGTGCTCACGAACTTCGACGAGATAGACAACGAAATGCGCGGCCTCGATTTGGGGGCGGTGGATTACATCCGCAAGCCCCTCAACATCCGCTCCCTGCGAAAAAGGGTCGAACTGCAGATCAAGCTCAAGAACGCGCGGGACGAGCTGGCGCAGCAGAACGTGATTTTGGAGCAGCGCGTCGCCGAGCGGACACGGGAGAGCGTTTTAACGCGGGACGTTACCATCCACGCGCTGGTCAGCCTGCTGGAAGTAAGAAACATCGAGTCCAGCAACCATACCAAACGCACCCAGCTGATGATGCGCGCGCTCTGCGGCCACCTGCGCGCCAAGCCGCCGTACGACGTTTTGCTCACAGACAGCTACAGCACGGAGCTATTTGATACGACGCCCCTGCACGATATCGGCAAGGTGGGTATTCCGGACCATATTCTGCTCAAGCCCGGCAAACTGACGCCGGAAGAGTTTGAAATCATGAAAAAGCACACGACCTACGGCGCGGAAGCGCTCCGCTGCATGGGGCCGGAGAGCGACAGTCTGCCGTTTATTCGAACCGCCGCGGAGATTGCGGGCACGCACCACGAAAAGTTTAACGGTTCCGGCTATCCTGTCGGGCTGAAAGGGAAAGAAATTCCGCTTTCCGGTCGCCTGATGGCGATTATCGACGTGTACGACGCGCTGGTCAACAAGCGCGTCTACAAGCCCGCGTTTTCGTACGAAGAGGCGAAAGAGACGATGACGGCACAGCGCGGCAGGCATTTTGACCCGGAACTACTGGACGCGTTCTTCGAAATTGAAGCGGAAGTCATGGCGATTGCGGACAGCTTTGGCCAGCAGCCGGCCTGAAGCGGGAGGCGAGCAAATGAAACGGACAAAATGGATTGCGGCGCTGCTTGCCGTGTTCCTGCTGGTATTTAGCTGTCCCGTGCCGGCTTCGAGCGCGCAGGACGACACCCCGCAGCCGACCATCGAGCTGACCCCGGAGGAGGAAGCGTTTCTGTATGAACATCCGGTGATTCGCCTCGGCGTCGATCCGAACTTTGTGCCATACGAGTTCTTCGATACCGACGGTGTGTATAAAGGCATTGCGGCGGACTATATCGCGCTGATCTGCGAGCGAACGGGGCTGGATATGCAGGTGCAGGAGGGGCTGACCTGGACCGAAGCGTATGAAAAAGCCGTGCGGGGCGAACTGGACGTTTTACCGTGCGTTGCGCAAACCGCCGAACGCGAGCGGTATTTTTTATTCTCGGATACCTATTTTACCTTTCAGCGCGCGGTGTTTATCAATCAGGAAACAAAAAATCTCAACGAGTTTGCGGACCTGAAAGGCAAGACCGTCGCCGTGCAGATGAACAGCTCGCATCACAGCTACTTAACGCAGTTTCCGGAGATCAAGCTGAGCCTGTACCCCACGGTGGAGGCGGGGCTCCGCGCCGTTTCCCAGGGGACGGAGCTTGCGTTTATCGGCAATATGGCGACTTCCAGCTATCTCGCGCGGGAAAACGGCATTACAAACCTCAAGTACTTCACCATCGACCCGGCGCCGGGGGACACCTCGCAGTCGCTGCATTTTGCAGTGCGCAAGGACTGGCCGGAACTGGTGAGCATTCTCAACAAAGCCATCGTCAGCATTACAAAGGAAGAACGAAACGAAATCAACAACAAATGGGTCGACGTTGAAGCTACGCTGGACTATCAGGATATGCTGCGCGGCGTCGGCGTCGGCGTCGGGATTCTGGCGCTCGTAGTAGCCGTTTCGTACCTCTGGATCATCCGGCTGCGAAAAGAGGTTGCCAAACGTAAAAAAGCGCAGGAAGAGCTGGTTCTCGCAAAAGAGGAAGCGGAGCAGGCAAACCAGGTTAAGTCGCTGTTTCTCGCGCGCATGTCGCATGAAATCCGCACGCCGCTTAACGCGATAATGGGCATGGCGTATCTCATGAAGAAAACCGATCTGACGGCCACGCAGAACAGCTACCTCGACAAGCTGTCGCAAGCCGCGCGCACGATGCTGGGCACGATCAACGACATCCTCGATTTTTCCAAGATCGAAGCGGGAAAGATAGCGATTGAGCGGATTTCGTTTGATCTGGACAAGCTTTTGCAAAAGATTGTCAACATTGAGTCCGTCAAGGTGGAAGAGCAGGGCATTGAGCTGCTGCTGGAGAAAGACCCCGCTCTGCCTTCCTATTTCTTTGGCGATCCGCTGCGCATTGAGCAGATTCTGCTCAACCTCGTCAACAACGCCGTCAAGTTTACGGAGCACGGGCAGGTTAAGCTCGTCGTCCGCCCGGCGGAGGGGCAAACGGAGGTATCGAAACTCGAGTTCATCGTTTCCGATACCGGCATCGGCATGAGTGGGGAGCAGCTGGAGCACTTGTTTGTGCCGTTCGATCAGGGCGATTCCAGCATCAGCAGGCGGTTCGGCGGCAGCGGGCTGGGGCTCTCCATCGTCAAGAGTCTTGTGGATCTGATGAACGGAGAAATCTCTGTCACAAGCGAACCGAATGTCGGCTCGGTCTTTGCCGTGAAACTGCCGCTGGAGCCCGACGCCGTGCAGGAACGCGCAAGAAGCGCGCGGATGTCCGTTGAATGCTTCCGCAGCATGCGGGCGCTGGCGCTGGATCAAAGCGAAAGCGCGCGCGCACAGTTGGCGGAGTGCTTCCGCTCGTTCGGCATCGCTGCGGACATGGCGGAGACGCCGGAGCAGGCGCAGCAGCTGATTGCGCAGGGAGTTAAGGAAGGAAAACCGTACAGCATCCTGCTGATCGACCACGTCACGCCCCGCGAGAACGGCATTGAATGGTTCAAAACGCTGAAGCGCAGGCGGAAACTGCCGGATGAAACCAAGACGATTCTGCTCATGCCGATGATGCGCGAGGATCTTTTGGAAGAGCTGGAAGCGGCGGGTCTCGACTTTGGCATGACAAAGCCTGTCATCCCGTCCGTTTTGTACAACGGCATCATTGAAATTCTCAAGATCAAGCCGCCGGAAGAACGGCAGGCCGCAAAACCGGCGGATCATCATTCGCTGCCCCATCCTTACCGGCTGCTGCTGGTGGAGGACAACAAAACCAACCAGTTCATCGCCAAGAGTATCCTTGAACAGGCGGGCTTTGCGCTGGATGTCGCCTCCGACGGCGAGGAAGGCTGGCGCTTCTTTGCGGCGCATCCGGAGGAGATCGATCTGATCCTGATGGATTTGCACATGCCGGTGATGGACGGCTACACGGCTTCCGGCCTGATACGGAAAATCGACGCGGATATCCCCATTGTCGCCATGACGGCGGACGCGATTGCGGGCGTTGAGGAGCAGTGCAGAGCGCACGGAATCCACAGCTATGTGAGTAAGCCCTTTGAGCCGGAGCAGCTGATTGAGACGCTGGTTTCCCTGTTGGAAGGCAGGCGGCCGCGGCGGGAAAAGGCTCCGACGGAGGCCGCCGAAGAGCACCCGGCGATTGTGGACTTTGCCGACGGGCGCAAGCGCATCGGCGGGGACGACGCGATTTACCGGCTGGTGCTCCAGTCGTTTCTGGAGGAGACCGGCTCGATTGAGCCTGATCTGAACGCGGCGGTGCTGGCAAAAGACTATGTTCAGGGCGAACAGATCGTCCATAAGCTCAAGAGCAGCGCGGGCAGCATTGGCGCAAAATCGCTGCAAGACGCGGCGGCGGCGCTGCAGCAGGCGTTCAAGGAAGGCGGAGAAAGCGCGATTACGCGGCTGCTGGAACCGTTCCTGCTTGCGCTCGAACAGACGAGAGACGCGCTCGAAAACTATTGATACAGCGAATTACCAGCAAAAAACCGCCCGTCTGTCGAGTTTCACTGAAAACGGACAAGTAAAAACCTACGGCATAATAAACCGTAGGTTTTTTATGCGCTAGATATGCGCGCGCCGTCTTAAGGGTTCGGACTTTCCGCCATTGCTCCGTAGAGCGCCAGCGCATAGACCAGTGCGGAGTTCCAGTAGACGGCGACCTCGTTGGTGGAGTAGCTTTCCAGCTCGTCCAGATAGCATTCAAACGGCGGTTTACCCAAGAGGCGCTCCTTGGCCAAGGGGTCGTGCAGGCCGGAATCCGGCCCGCCAACGAGCATACCCGGCATCGGCTTGCCAAGGGCGGCGGAGGGGCGATGATGCGGGTGCCGGGGAGAGCGTTCGCCAAAACCAGTCACATAGCACATGGAAAGCGGGTTCTTGCCAAAGATGTAATCCAAATGATGTTCAACGGCGGCGGCATACCGTTTCGACGGGCGCAGGCGGTTCGCCTCGCCAAGCAGCGCGGCGTTATTGAGCAGGTACATGTTGCTGCCCCAGGGGAGCGGAGCAGCGAGCGAAACGCCGTACGGACTGGTTTCGCTTGCGTAAGCCAACGCGTCCGCGTGCGTAAAGAAGCGCTCCCGCAGCGTTTGTAAAAACGGTTCATCGTTTGCCGCAAACGGGCTGAACAGCAGGCAGAGATACCCATATCCCGCCATATCTTCCCAACCCAGCGAAACCGGCAGTTCCGCGCTCCAGAGCGCTGCCGCATCTTCGAGATACGCCCGCTCGCCGGTTGCGGCAAACAGGGAGGCCGCGGCAAAGAAGCGTTCGTCCGCATCGCAGTTGTCGTCGTATTCTCCAGTCGTTACGCCTTGCGGGTTATGGAACGGCAGCGGCGGGGATGACCGCAAAAACGCGTACGTCCGCCACGCGGCGTCCAGACAATCCTTCGCAAAAGCGGGGGATAACGCGGCGTAGACGCGGCTTGCGAGCGCAAACGTCCCCGCAAAGTCGCCCGTCGCGGTCGCAGAGACCGGAGAGACGACCGTTTCCTCGCGCTCAAGATGCGGCGGAATCATACCGCAGAAGCTGGCGCAGGTTACCTTATGGTAAACCGCGCCGTCGGGACGGATCATCTTGAGCATCCACTCCAGCTCCCAGCGCGCTTCGTTAAGAAGATCCGGCAAGTCGTTGCCGCTTTCCGGAATGCCAGTGTCGTCGCCAAAAAGCGCGGGCGCGGCTTGATACGCCAGTAGCAGGTCGGCGGCCGCTTTCGCGCCGGGCGCGGAGTAGCGGCCGTAATCGCCCGCGTCGTGCCATCCGCCCGAAACGGAGAGGAACTCCTCCGTACCATAGACGCGGGAAGGCGCTGCGTGGCAGGCGGGATGCGAAAAGTCGCCCGCAAATTCCGGCTGCAGCGCCGTGCCGCAGCGCTGCAGATAGAACATACGAACGACTTCCTCAAGCAGAGAATCGAACGGAACGGGGAAGGTCATCCTTTTAAGCTCCCCATAGTGACGCCCTTGATGATGAACTTAGAGAGGAAGATATACACAAGCATGACGGGGATAATCGCCACGAACACCAGCATATAGACCTTGCCGAGGTCAAACTTGAGGTAGTCCGCGCTCCGGAGCTGCGCAATCAGAATCGGGATCGTCTTTTTGTCGTTGGCGTTGATGACGAGCGCCGGGATGAAGTAGTTGTTCCAGTTTTCAACAAACGCAAAGATGGCCTGCACCGCGATGGCGGGTTTGATCATTGGCAGCACGATGCGGTTGAACGTGTGGAATTCGTTACTGCCGTCCACGCGCGCCGCTTCCACAATTTCTAGCGGGAGGACGCTCTCCATATACTGCTTCATAAAGAAGAAGACGACCGGAGCCGCGATCTTTGGCAGTATCAGCGGCCAGTAGGTATCCATCATGTCCATCTTGGTCACGAGCTGGAGAAAGCCGAGCGTGGAAACCTGATACGGCACCATCATCACAAACAGGATAAACAGGAACGCCGCCTGCTTGAAACGGAACTGGTAGGCATGCAGGCCGTACGCCGTCATGGCGGAGAAATACGTGGTCAGTATGGCGCAGGAACCCGCAACGAGCAGACTGTTGCCCAGCGCGCGGATGGTCGGGATATTCTTGTCGTCAAACAGGTTTTTCGCATTATAGAGGAACGAACCGCCCGGCAGCCAGGAAAAGCCGGACATGATTGCGCCGTGCTGGCGGGTTGCGTTGACGATCAGCATATAAAACGAAAACAGGCAGAGGATTGCAAGGAACGCCAGAACGATATAGCAGAACGTGCGCGAAATAGCGAGCCGGGCGGAACCGAGACGAATCGAAAACGTTTTCTTTTTTGCGGTCTCCATGTTATTCCACCCCCTTGACGGATTCTACACGTTCTTTTTTGAGCTTGTTCGCTTCGCGGATGTCCTTGGTCATCGATAGATACACGATTACGCTCAACACGGCGGTGATTAAAAAGATCAACACGGAGACCGCGCCGCCCATGCCGAGATTCTTGCTCTGCAGGTGCTTGTTCAGGTACATCACGAGCGTCATCGCGGAGCGGTTCGGTTCTCCGGTAAAGTTTGTGAGCACCTGCGGCACGTCGAACATCTGAATGCCGCCGATCATGCAGGTGATGATCACATATAGTACGATTGGCTTGAGCATGGGCAGCGTGACCCGGTAAAACACCTGGCGCGGTTTTGCGCCGTCCACCTGCGCCGCGTCGAAGAGCGACTGGTCAATGCCCATTATGCCCGCCATCAGCACGATGGTGGTGTTGCCAAACCACATTAAAAAGTTCATGAGCGCAACCAGGCTCCGTGTGAGCGTTGTGCTCTCTTCCATTCGCAGCGGATCAACGAGCAGGCCGAGCTGCTGCAACGCTTGATTGACCGGGCCGACGGCGGAGAAGAGGAGAAAAAACAACATGGCAAACGCGGACGCCATGATTAAGTTCGGCATATAGATTACCGTTTTAAAGAACGGCTGCGCTTTCAGCTTGAGGCGGTAACTCGTAAACCAGACCGCGAGCAGCATTGCAACGAGAATCTGCGGCACAAAGCCCATGAGCCACATCACCAGCGTATTCCATGCAAACTTTGGCAGTTCGCCGCCTTGAAACAGGGTGATATAGTTTTGAAAGCCAACGAACTTGGGTCCGATCTGGGAAAGTCCCGAACGGTAGTTTTCAAAAAAGCTGTTGTAAATTGTTGAACCAAGCGGAATCAGATGAAAGATCAGATATACAAGAAAGAATGGAGCGATGAAGAAGTAACCCCACTTTGCATAGCTGACGGATTTAATTCGCTTGACCGGCGTTTTACCCATATCGGCATCCCTTTCCCTTCCAGTTTCATTTGGCTTTGCCGCATCACTGCGGTTTTGCATTTCTGGAACGAGACGGCGGAACGGGCAAGCCCGTCCCGCCGCAAAGCATCGTGTGTTGTCGTTTGGCAGGTTATCTGCTCAGTTCGGGGTACTTCTCGAGAACGAGCGTATAGAAGTTATCCATCGCTTCTTCATAGGTCGCGGTGCCGTTGAAATAGCCGCGCATCGCTTCCTGGAGCTTCTCGTTGCAGCCCTGATCATAGGGGCTCGCAAGGAACTTAATGCTCTTTGCGCTGTCGAGCAGCAAGGAGATATAGTTCTGGCCGCCGAGGAACGCGCTGGAAAAGTCGCTGTTGGCAATTTCCGTCATGGCCTCTTCGTTGTTGGTGAAGTCATTGAAATCGTGAACGATGCCAATCAGCGTGTCCTTGTCGCAGGTCATGGTCTTCATGATCAGATTCGTGAGTTCGAGGTTATCGGAGCCTTTGGCCGCGCACAGCCAGGTGCCGCCCCAGTAATAACTCTGCGGTCCTTTGACAATCGCCCAATCGCCATAACTGCCGTTGCCAACAGCGGCTTCCGCTTCCGAATCAGCCAGCGTTGCGGGAGCAAGGCAGAAATCGAAGAACCAGCCCGGCCCGAAGTAGCACATCACTTTGCCGTCGGCCTTCGCGCCAACCCACTGTTCGGGGGACCAGAGGATCGCCTTGTTGTTGTAACCGTTGTCGGTAAAGGTCTTGGTCTGATCGATCCAGGCCAGGATATTCGGGTCGAACTGAATCTTGTTGTTCGCGTCAACCCAGGTCGTGGTGGCGTTGTTGCTGAACACGCGGTAATCGTCGTCATAGCCGGCAACCATGAGGTAATCCAGCGCTTTGGCGTCCGCGGCGACAGCGTTGAACTTATCCCAGCTGTCGAGCTTTGCCTGTACTTCTGCCGGATCATCCGTGCCAAGAACCGCCTTGGCAATCGAGCGGCGGTAGATCAAGCCGGCGGGGCAGGCCTGCCAGGAGAGACCCTTGAGCGCGCCGTTGGCGTCCGTGCAGACGTCCTTGGTGTAGCCGTACATGGCGGAGGTATCGTCTTCCGTCAGTCCGAGATCCTTGTAAACATCCAGCGTGTAATCGGTGTTGACATACTTGAGCGCGTAATCCGCTTCAATCAGGAACAGGTCGATCTTATCGTCGGCCGCGGCGGTTTCCTGCGCAAGCAGCGCTTCGTCCAACTTGGCCTGGTAGGCGTTATCGGCGTTCGGCGTGATAACCCAGTTGATCGTTACGCCGTCCGGCACGAGGCCCGCGTCGATAAAGTACTTCTGGAAACGAGCCTGGAATTCTACATTCCAGCAGTAGATGTTGTAAACTTTTCCCTGTTCTGCCGGAGCAGCGGGGGCGGCGGCTTCTTCGGCGGGTGCTGCCGCCGCTTCTTCGGTCGTGGGTGCTGCGGCCGTTTCTGCGGGTTTCGAGCAGGCGCACACGGACAACAGTACAGCCACAGTCAATAGAATCGCGAGTAGTTTTTTCATTGATACTCCTCCTGTTTATTTTTTGAACAGACGCCCCATCAGCGTCCGTTCTATATTGAGCACGGATAAGCGCTCAAATCTGAATCGGTTTCCTGAACGGCCTTCATTGAGCACGAGTAAGCGCTCAAATCTAAATCGGTTTCACAGAATGGCTTTCATTGAGCACGGATAAGCACTCAAATCTGAATCGGTTTCATAAATTGGCTTACATTAAGCTTGAAGCTTGCTAAGCGCCTCAAACTTGTAACGTTTTTACCGAATGCCCTTCCAGAAGGGTTCCCGCAACGGTCACCAGCTGCGGAAGCCAGCTCTTCGGGTTCTCGATCTGCTCAACAAGCAGCACAGCGGCCTTCCGGCCCATGGTTTCCGCGTCCTGACGGAAGGTTGTGAGCTTTGGCCGGAGTACCTGAGACAGCAGGATGCCGTCGTAGCCGACCACGCTCATGTCGTCCGGAATGGATAGCCCCTGACGCTCCAGCTCGTTCTTGCCGCCGATAAAGGAGAAATCGTCGGGAAAGAGGATGCAGGTCGGCCGCTCCGGCAGCGCGAGCAGATCCCGCGTGGCGAGCCCGCTCGAACGCGGGTCGTGGTAGATGGCCGCGCGTACATAAGCTTCCGGTACGCGCAGGTCGAACTCTTCACAGGCCTTAAAGAAGCTTGCGATACGCTTTTGGGTAACGGATGTGTCCTCGCCGTGGATAAAGGCGATGCGGCGGTGGCCGTTGCTGTAGACATACCGCACGATCTCCTGCATGCCGCCGACGTTGTCCGAAAGCACCGAGGACCGGCTGTCGAACGTGTAGTCGAGCGTGACCGTCGGGATTTCGCTTTCCACAAGGCGGATAACGTCCGGATCCTTAAAATCGACCGACGCGATGACAACGCCGTCGCAGTTTCTGTATTTGGCGTGCTTATAATAGTCCATCGAGAACTTGCCGATATCTTTGCTGATAAAGGTGATGTCGTAGCCAAGGCGTTCGGCTTCCACTTTGAGGCTGTTGAGAATTTCCGAAAAGTATTCGTGCTTTAAGCCGCAGCTGGTTTTATCGACGAACAGAATGCCGATATTATGCGAAATGCCGAGTTTCAGCGCGCGTGCCGTGGCGTTTGGCAGATAGCCCATCCGATTCGCAACGGAACGGATATAGTTGGCCGTCTCCTCGCCGATATCCGGCAAACCGTTCAGCGCTTTGCTGACGGTCGCCTGAGAAACTCCGCATTCCTTTGAAATGTCTTTCAGCGTTACCATATTCTACCGTGCTTTTTTTGAATTTTGGAAGATTACCAGCCGGAGGGACAAACGCACGCCCGGTCGGGGCGGCTTTGCGTTTGTTCGAATACTCAATCGTTTTCGAGAAGGAATCAATGGAAAATGAATTTAAATGATTCAAAATGAACTTAATCGTTTACGACAAAATCATTATATTGAGCCGTTCAGGCGATGTCAAGCACAAAATTATTCGCACTTGTCGAAAACAGGCGCATTATTGCTGAAAATCGTGGTGCCGGAACCGTAAAAAGACACTTTTAATACAATTTGTAAAAAAATCCTTTGCATTTCCGGAATCGTTCGTATATCATATTGAGCGCAAGCTTAAACGATTACGTATATGCTTCTCATCGAATAAATCAATTTCCGAGGTTCCTGTCATGAAATATGGGTATTTCGACGACGCAAACAAAGAGTATGTGATCACCACACCGGCAACCCCGCTGCCCTGGATTAACTATCTCGGCAGCGAAGGGTTTTACGGGCTGATTTCCAACACCTGCGGCGGGTACTGCTTTTACATGGACGCAAAGCTGCAGCGCATTACGCGCTACCGCTACCAGAACGCGCCCGCCGACATGGGCGGCAGGTGCTACTATATCTATGAGGATGGCGCGTACTGGAGCCCCTCGTTTCTGCCCGCCAAGGCGGAGCTCGACCGCTACGAGTGCAGGCACGGGCTGGGCTACAGCCGGTTTCTGGGCGAAAAGGGCGGTTTATCGGCGGAGCTGACCTGTTTTGTGCCGCTGAATGCGGACTGCGAAATCCATAAGCTGACGCTGGAGAATCAATCCGCCCGCAGGCGGAGTTTCCGCGTGTTCGGCGTGGTGGAATGGTGCCTCTGGAACGCAGTGGACGACGCGGCGAACTTTCAGCGCAACCTCAACATCGGCGAAGTCGAGGTGGAAGACCGCGTGGTCTACCACAAGACCGAATACCGCGAACGGCGGAGCCATTACGCGTTTTACGCGGTCAACGCAAAAACGGCGGGTTATGACACCGACCGGGACAGCTTTCTGGGTCAGTTCCGGGGCTGGGACGCGCCGATCGCCGTTGAAAACGGCGCTTGCACCGGGAGTATTGCCAGCGGCTGGGCGCCGATTGCCGCGCACGAAATTGCCGTTGAACTCGCGCCGGGCGAACGTGCGACGTTGATTTTTCAGCTGGGATATGCCGAAAACGAACCGCAGAAAAAATTTGCAGAGCCGGGCGTGCTCAATAAGGGAAAAGCGCACGCGCTGATGGCGCGGTTCCAAACGGAAGCGCAGGCCGACGCCGCGCTCAAGGCGCTGGCGGGGTACTGGGACGAGCTGCTTGCGCGCTTCTCGCTTACAAGCGGGGACGAAAAGCTCGACCGTATGGTCAATATTTGGAACCAGTACCAGTGCATGATTACATTCAACATCAGCCGCAGCGCGAGCTATTTTGAGAGCGGAACCGGGCGCGGAATGGGCTTTCGGGACAGCTGTCAGGACATACTAGGCTTTGTGCATATGATTCCCGACCGCGCGCGGGAGCGGATTCTCGACCTTGCGGCGGTGCAGCTTGAAGACGGCAGCACGTATCACCAATACCAGCCGCTGACCAAGCGCGGCAACGCGGACGTCGGCACCGGATTTAACGACGACCCGCTCTGGCTGGTTGCGTGCGCGGCGGCCTATATCCGCGAAACGGGAGACGACGGCATTCTGTTGGAAGCGGTGCCGTTTGACAACGCGGAAGGCACCGAAAAGCCGCTTATGGAGCATCTCCGGCGCAGCGTCCGCTATACGATGGAGCATCTTGGCCCCCACGGCCTGCCGCTGATTGGACGCGCGGACTGGAACGACTGCCTGAACCTGAACTGCTTTTCTACGATTCCGGGCGAGAGCTTTCAAACCTGCTCGAACTACGAAAGCGGCACGGCGGAGAGCGTCTTTATTGCCGCAATGTTCGTCCGCTACGGACGGGAATACGCCGAACTTTGCCGCAGGCAGGGCGAAGCGCACGAGGAAGCGGAAGTCCTTTCCGCCGTCGGCCAAATAGAGCGGGCGGTGCTGCAGCACGGCTGGGACGGCGACTGGTTTTTACGCGCATACGACGCGTTTTCCCAAAAGATCGGGAGCCATGAGAACGCGGAAGGCCAGATTTTCGTCGAGCCGCAGGGGTTCTGCACGATGGCGGGCATCGGCGGGGATGCGTACGGCAAAAAAGCGCTCGCGTCGGTGGAAAAGCACCTCGTGGGAAACTACGGCGTAGAGTTGCTGCACCCGTGCTACACGTCGTATCGCCCGGAGTTGGGTGAAATTAGCAGCTACCCGCCGGGCTACAAGGAAAACGGTTCTGTCTTCTGCCATAACAACAACTGGGTTACGCTGGCGTATACCGCGCTGAGGATGGGATCCGCGGCGTTCGATATCTACCGCAGGACGTGCCCGGCGTATCAGGAAGAATCCAGTTTTGTGCACCGTACGGAGCCTTACGTCTACTGCCAGACCATCGCGGGGCGCGAGTCCGCGCGGTATGGAACGGCAAAGAACAGCGGGCTGACCGGAACGGCGGCCTGGGCGTTCGTCGCCGTGTCGCAGGGGATATTGGGGATCGTGCCGGAGTTCGACGGACTCCGCGTGGAACCCTGCCTGCCGGATCACATCGGCGGGTACACGGTGCGGCGCGAATTCCGAAAGACGGTGTATGAAATCTCCGTTCGGCGCGGAAGCGAGGGAGAAGAAAAGGGCATGCTAGTCGACGGCGTTAGAATGAACGGCTCTTTGATTCCGCTTTGTTCGGAACGGAACGCCTGCCGCGTGGAAGTCGTGCTGTAAAGAACAAAACTGCCGGTTATCGGCAGAACGGGGTAAAACGGTCAAAGCCGGGGGAGGGCGAAACGATAAGAGAATGCATCCATGGATGGGATGGCATGCAGCAAGCGCTCGAGGTGACGAAGAACTTTCGTCGCTGTGGCTGCCTTAAGACTTTCTGTATACCGCGTGGATGCATTCCCTTTGTCATGGCGCCTGCTTGGCAGCCAATTTGGCGAGAGCGGCCAAAACCGCATCATCGCGCCGTCCGTACACAGCACATACGGACGAATTTAGTATACCAGAAATCCAGATAAAAGAAAGCAATTCCAACGTTTGAAACGGGGAATTATGCTTTCTTTTTCATACTTATGGTTTGTTATTCTTAACCAGCGCTGTGCTCGCGCGGCGGAGCTTCTGGAGCGTTAGAGAAGAGCGCGACGCGCTGCGCTTATGCGCTTTTTGCGGCAGGAGCGCAAGCGTGCGTATCTAAATTAATACCCTTCGTTTGCCGCGCGCAGCATGGCGATGAAATTCTCGTTGGGAACATAGTCCGGCACACTGTTGCCGCTGCCGAGCGCGTAGCCGCCTTCTTGTTTGGAGAGCGCAAGTAGATTCCGGCAGCGCGCGTAGACTTCCTCCGGGTTTTTACGCGCAAGAAAATCTACGTCCACGCCGCCCAGCACGGCGATGCGGTCATGCAAAAGCGGATACGCCGTCTCCACGGGGACGATCTTATCTTCGTAGGAATGCCGCCCGTCGAAACGCATATCATCCGTAATGTCGCATAAAATCGCGCCGTACGCGCCGCAGGAATGCAGAAGCGCGGGCTTTCCGCGCTCGTGCGCCGCTTTGACGATCTCACGGTACCAGGGAAAGACGCACTTGCGCAGCGTATCCGGCGAGACCATGGTCTGCGCGCCAAAGCCCCAGTCGTCGTTGCAGAGGATGGCGCCGACTTCGTCGAACGCAAGGCAATGCTCGTAATACTGCCGCATGCGCTTGCCGACTTCAAAAAACACATCTTCCACAAGCCGGGGATCGTCGTAGAGCATCAAACAGAGCGACTCGTAGCCGAGGATGCTGATCGTGTTTTCCAGAATGCCGTCGTAGGAAAACGGAATCAGCTTCATGCCCTTCGGGACAAACGCACCCGCCTGCGCGATGATCGAAAAGTCGCAGTCGGCAATCTCCGGCCAGACGAAGCGATCAAAATCTTCGCGCGAGGCGACCGCCGCCCCGTCGTTGAGCGACTTTGTTTTTTCCTGATGCGCCGCGTTCTTTTTAAAGTCCAGACCGCGCACGATGATCGGCGCGTGGTCGTACCCCGCGCTGTCGAACGCGCGGATTGTGGTGATCACCCGCTCGAACTCCGTGTCCGTGCGGTAGTGCTCTCCGGTGAGCAGTTTTTCCTTATCCGCCCCGATGATAAAATCAAACAGTACGGGGCGCGGCGGAGCCTTTCGCTCCAGAACCAGGCGGAGATTCTCAAAATCCGGCTGGCGATCTTGTTTTCTGAACATATCTGCTCCTAAACGCTGCCCCCGCCCGACAGACGAGCGGGGGCATGCAGATTTGGTTTGAGAAGGTTTTTAGCCTTCCGTGACGGTGGTAATATGGGTTGCGCTGTCGTAGCTCAGGGTATAGGCCGTATCCGCCGCCGGTTTGAGGTAGCTGACGCCGCCCATGCCCGCCGCCGTGCCGTCGAACTTATACTGTTCTTCCGTGCCCCAGCGGATGCCGTATTCGTCGTCGTAGAGTTTCTTGGAGAGTGCGATGGCGATCATATAGCCCTGATCCGTGCCGGTGTAGGCGGGCAGGGTCAGCGTGCCGGTAAACACGCCGTCGCCGTCTTCATCCTTGAGCAGGACGGAGGAGCCGCCCTCGTAGAGCCAGAGCGAGAAATCGCCGTATGCAGTCGGGCCGGCAAGCGCCTGCACTTCGTCCTTGGTTACGGCCGTTGCGGTGGTGAGGTGGGTTGCGCTGTCATACTTGAACTCGTAGATGGTGTCCGCGTCGGGTTTGAGGTAGCTTACCGTGCCCATTCCGGCGGCCGTGCCGTCGAAAAGGTACTGCTCCGCCGCGCCCCATGCGCCGTTGCCCGCGTAGATATAGTACTTCTGCGAAACCGCGAGAACCATGGAGTAGCCTTCGCCCGTGCCGGTGTAAGCGGGCAGTTTGTAGAGGCCTTCGAACACGCCGTCGGCATTGGCGTCGGTCAGTTCGAGCGCTTCGCCGTCGGCAAGGCTCCAGTCGGTGCCGCGCGCCATGGCGGTGTTGAAGTCGCCGTAGATGCGCGGGGTCGCAAACGCCTGCGTCATGGAATCGTCATAGACAACCTTGTTGACGGAGTCAAAGAGCACCGTCAGCGTGCCGTCGTTATAGACCCAGATCGAGCCGAGACCGCCGCCCGTGGGGGAGACGGGCGCGGGCTGCAGCGCGTAGTTGTCCGCGCCCCAGCATCCGGTTGCGTCCCAGGTGCCGTTGGTGACTTTGTAGTAGTGCCCGTCATAGGTCGCATCGCGCACTTCCGGCGTGAGAGCGACGGTCAGGGTGTACCAGCCGTCCTTGCCAGCGACCGGCTTCATGGCGTAGCCGTCCATGGCGGCTTCGTAGCCCGTGAAGTTACCCGCGAGGTAATACTTGGCTTCCGACCAACCCGCGTAGAGCGTGGTATCCGCGCCGACGGGGGCGGTAAAGTCGAACGCCATGGTCATGGCAGCGTCGGTATACCAGCCGGTGAACGCAAAACCGGTGCGGATGGGGTCGGCGGGAGCCGCAGCCGTGCCGCCCGCGTCAACCGTGAGCGCATCGATGGCGTTCTCCGCGCCCTCGTAGTTCAGATCGAACGCAACCTTAAAAGAGGTAGGTTCCGCCGTGGGAGTTGCCGCCGCGGGGGTGGTGGAGCATCCCGCGAACATCGAGAGTGCCATCAGCGCCGCCAGCACGAGCGCCAGCGCCTTGATAACCTGTTTGTTCATATCGTTTCCTCCTTTTATTTTTATCTGAAATGCGCGTTGCGCATTTAGACGCCGAAGCTGGGGAAGTTTTTGATTCGTAAATGTCTTTTATAGGTCTTCTATTTTTATCTGAAATGCGCGTTGCGCATTTAGATGCCGAAACTGGGGAAGTCTTGATTCTTAAAAGTCTTTTATGAGTCTTTTATTTTTATCTGAAATGCGCGTTGCGCATTTAGATGCCGAAACAGATGAAAATCCTAGTTTTGCAAGTTCTATACAATCGGAATGTCAAAGTACGGCAGGACGTTCCCCGCTTCGTCGCGCGGGGCGACGCCGGTATAGATGCGGTCGAACGCAAGAGTGACGCGCCGCGCTCGGTCAACGCCTTCGCCGCTCAGCAGGATTTTGTTTCCATCCGCTGTAACATTGCAGGGAACCGTTTGTCCCTGCTCGTCGATAAGCAGAACGCCTTCCGTTTTGCCGGGGTGCAGACGAACGCCTTCGAATACCACTTCGACCGCTCCGTCCACCTGCCGCGCGATCATTTGCCCTGCGGGCGTCTGGCGGAGGAATTGTGCTGCTGCTCTTGCGCCGAGCAGGAGGTTGTCCGCAGGTCCAAGGTGGATATCGTCGCTGTACCGCGTCAGATCGTACGCCGGAATCAGCAGTGCGCCAAAGCGCTCGGCGGCTCTCCGCTGCGCTTCCCGCACCAGCCGCCAGCCGCGTCCGTCGCGTTTTTCGTTCGTCGTGCCGCTGAGCTGAACGATGAGAATCGATACGCCGCTCAAACGATTTTTCAGCTCGCGCAGCATACGCTCGAGAAGCTCTTCATATTCGTCCGGCTCGTCGGTGTCCGTGCAGCCCTGATACCAGATCAAGTTTGCCGCGCCGGTTTGCTTGGCCAGCGCGACCAGATTCTCAAACAGCGGCTCGCCCGGCTGCCAGCTGCGGATACCGGAGCCGTTCAGCGCGGCGGGGACGAGCCCCACAGGTATGCCGGTCTGCTCCAGAATTTGCTTGCCAAAGCTGAGCCATGCACTGTGGCCGCAGTTGAGCGCGTCCGTGTCGGCCGCGCTGGCGACTGTCTGCCCAATCGGGTGCGCGGCGGTGCGCCAGCCTGCGTCGAACACCGAAACGCCGTACTGCGGGGTGTCGCAGACTTCGCCCTTGCCATAGCCAGCGGCGTTGCTTTGCCCCGCGATGGCGAACACTTCACCTACGAAAACACTCCGGAGCATGTCCCCGTGCCCCAGATAGTAGGGGTGATAGCCCGCCTGTGCCAGCTCCACGCCCGTTTCGACGCGGTGCATGCCGGTTGGCAGCCGCAGCGTGTGCGCCCAGCGCCCGTTTTCGAACGCGAGCGGTTCGTAGAACTCCGTTTCCTCGGTGCACTCGTTGATTACGCGGATGACGGGGTAGTTCCGCTCGTCTTCCAGCTCTACAGCGCCTTCCAACGCCAGGAGAGCAAAGCCGCCGCGCTGCTGGAGCACTGTTTGCCCGCAAAAGGAGGTTGTAATCGTTACCAGATTCCGCATACAGCGCTATCTCACGACGGCGTAGCGCATGGCCGGCACGCGGACGCCGTTTTCTTCTAGTTTTGCTTCGCCAAGAAGAACCTCGCGGTACTTCCCGTTCAAACTCGTTTCCTCCGCGCCAAAGTTGATTACGACAGCGCACGATTCTTCCCCAAAGGAACGCTTAAACGAAAGTACGCGTTCTCCTGCGAAAACAGGTTCCATGGAACCGTGGCGAAGAGCGGGGCTTTGGGCGCGGAAGTTCGCCAGCGCGCGGATTTCGCAGGCGAGCGGAGAATCGGTCAAATCCCAGCGCATGGCTCTGCGGTTATCCGGGTCCTCGCCGCCTTCCATACACAGCTCGTCGCCATAGTAGAGCAGGGGGATACCTTCCATCGTTAAAATCGCCGCGAGTATTAGGACTTGCAGCTGGTCGCTGCCCAGCTCGGTTCGGATGCGGGGCGTATCGTGCGTGCCCGCAAAGCTGAGTAAAAACGGGTACTGCGGCGTCATATAGAGCATTCTGTTTGCGCTGGCAGCCCGCCAGAACGCGCCGGAATCGATTTGCCCCTTGGCAAACGCAATCAACGCGCTTCGGAGCTTGTAGTCTGTTACCGTGTCGAACTCGTCGCCCCGGAGCCATGCGCTTGCATGGTTCCAGACTTCGCCGATGATCAGGATGTCCGGGTTGGCCTGTTTCAGCTTGCGCCGCAGTTCGCGCCAGAGGGAATGGGAAACTTCGTCCGCAACGTCCAGTCGCCAGCCGTCCAGACCCAGCAGGTTTGTCCAGTGGAGCGCTGCGTTGGTCAGGTACTCAATGACGTCCGGATTGGACGTATCGAACCGCGGCATGGAAGGCACCGCGCCCGCAAACGTATCGTAGTTGCAGGGATTGGCGGAGACTGGAAAACTGTCGAGATAGAACCACTTGGCGTAAGGCGAACGCGCGCCGTTGACCAGAACGTCCTCAAACAGCGGGTTTTGATCGCTGCAGTGGTTGAACACCGCGTCGAGAATCACCTTGAGCCCAAGCCGGTGCGCTTGTTTGACTAACGCAGTCAGCGCCTGGTTTCCACCCAAAGCGTCGTCCACGGCATAATAGTCCGCAACGTCGTATTTATGGTAGGTGGGCGACTTGAGCACCGGGCTGAGATAGACCATCTCCGCGCCGAGGGCTTTTACGTACTCCAGCCGTTCCGCCGCTCCCTGAAGGTCGCCGCCGTAAAACGTGCCGTGCCGGGGCAGAACGTCGGGCGAAACGGTTCCGGCGGGGTCGTTGGACGGTTCGCCGTTATAGAAGCGGTCAACAAAAATCTGGTAGACGATTCCGCCCTTTGCCCATTCGGGCGGAGAAATGATATCGTCGCTGTTGATGACGGGACAGTAAAAACAGTTGCGTTCCTGCACGTTCTCTAAAAAGCCGTCGCTCGTATAATGGAGCGTTTCATCTTGGAAAACGAGTTCAAACCAATATTTAAAGTGCCGTTCGGGCACCCGTAGTTCGCCTTCGTAGAGCGTAACAACGCCGTCGGTCAGAATGGGTTTCATCTCCACGGTTTGAAACGGCGAGGAGTGGTCGTAAAGGTTTTTATAGTGCGCCAGCACGCGCTCGCAGTCGCCCGCGCGGGTACGGAGGCGCACACGGAGCGCGTCCTTTCCAACCGCGTAGACATACGGCTGTTCGCTTGCATGGTAAATTGCAGATCGTTCCATAATTCTCCTGTGTTTTGCGTATACTCCGTTTGGGTGAAAAACCCGCGCGGGAGAAGCTTTTTTTGTCGTTAACCCTTTGTTCCGCCCTCGGTCAGCCCGCCGATGAAGTAGTTCTGGAGCGAGTAAAACAGCACCAGCATCGGGATGCTGCCAAGCACCGCCGCCGCGCAGTAGAGGCTCCAGTTCTGGCCGTACTGGCCGGTGATCATGCTTTGCAGCGCGACCGCGAGCGGAAAGCGGTCGAGCCCTTCGGACATGATGGTGCTCGCGATGACGTACTCGTTGTAGGAAATCACGAAGCTCTGGATAGCGATTACCGCGAGCATGGGCTTTGCCAGCGGCAGCGTAATATGCGTGATGATCTGCCATTTGTTCGCGCCGTCGATCATGGCGGCCTCGTCCAGCTCGTAGGGAATCGTGTCGAAATACCCTTTCGCCAGCAGCACAAGCCCCGCAGACGAGATGGCGGAGTCCACGAGGATCAGACCTAGGAGCTTGTTGACGAGGTCGAACTGCACAAAAATATGAAACAGCGAGACCATCGAAAGCGTCAGCGGGAAGATCTGTATCAGCAGCACGGCGTTAAAGAGCTGCATCCGCCCGCGAAACCGCATCCGCGAGAACACGTAAACGGAAACGGAAACGAGTGCAACCGCGATCAGCGTTGTGCCGAGCGCCACAAACAGCGAGTTGCCCATCCAGCGCAGAAAACCGGTCTGGGTAAAGAGCTTTATGTAGTTTTCCAGCGTGAATTCCTTCGGTACCACGGTGCTTGTGCCCGAAACGTGCTTGCCGAACGAGATAAGCACGATGTAGACGAACGGAACAAGCACGCAGATGGCGAGCACGAGCAGGAATGCCTGAATTAGAAAACGGGAGAGCCTGCGCTTCATGTCACTCCGCCTCCTTTCGGCTGCCGCGGTTCATGGCAACGAGCGAGAAGGTGCCGATAAAGAGGAACAGGATCACCGAGTAGGCCGCGGCTTTGGCGTAACTGCCGGTGTTGAACGCGGTGTTGAAGATGTAGGTAATCAACAGGTCGGTGGCGCCCGGCGCGCCGAGCTTGTCCGAAGCGGGGCCGCCCTGCGTGAGCAGGTAGATGCCGAACTGGTTGAACTGCATAATAAGCGACATAATCAGCGTAGGCTTCATGGCTTTGAACACGATGGGCAGCGTAATGGAGCGGAAGATATGGGCGTTGCTTGCGCCGTCGATGCGCGCGGCCTCGAAGTAATCCCGCGGGATGGACTTGAGGATGCCGAACGCCACCACCATGAAGTATGGAAACGCAAACCACACCATCACGAGGATGGAACTCACCCGCGCCCAAACGGGGTCGCTGAGCCAGGGGATGGCGGGAACGCCGACAAGCCCCAGCAACTGGTTGACCAGCCCGCCGTCGGTTTCCAGCAATCCCTGCCACATTAAAAGCGTAATCACGGTCGGGATGACCCAAGGCAGGATGAACACCACCCGGTACGCGCGGCCGACACGGACCCCGACGCGCTCTAAAAGCGTTGCGATGAACGTTCCGAGGATGAACGCGAGCGTCACAACCGAGACTGCGAACAGCACAGTCCAGAGCAGCATCGAGAGCAGCCCCTGCACGCCCTCGGTCAGGATGTTCTTGTAGTTCGCTGCACCCACGTATTCGTAGTCACTCAGATGGATGCTGCTGTAGTTCGTCAGCGAAAGCGCGATGTTATGGAGAATCGGGTAAATATAAAACAGCGCAAGCAGGCAGATCAGCGGCGTCATCAGCCCCCAGCCGATCAGCGCGGAATGTTTGGGGTAGCGCGCGGGGAGTTCCAGAGGGTTCTGCGCACGCCGCTTCTGGCGGCGGAAGAACGCAAGCGAAACGCCCAGCACAAACAGAACCCCGCAGACGGCGAACGCCCACCAGGGAATATCCACCCGCTCGGTGGTTTCGTTCATGCGCGCAACATCCGCGCGCACCGCATCGGCCAGTTCGTGCAGCTTGACTTCCGCGTCCACGGCTTTTCCGCTGCTGTCGCCGTAAAAGATCGTGCCGAACGCCGTCGTCGTGTAGTTATACCAAATCGTGCCTTCGGGGATGTTCGGGAACGGTTCGCTGTTTTCCCCAATGGCGCTGAGGTTTTTCAGGATATCGTCGCTCTGAATA
Organism: Clostridiaceae bacterium; assembly: GCA_039680365.1. Lineage (GTDB taxonomy): Bacteria > Bacillota > Clostridia > Christensenellales > CAG-138 > UBA7703. The sequence continues at coordinate 24,036 of JBDKTD010000088.1, read as the reverse complement.
TAGTCGCTGGCGATTACGGACATATTCGTGGGATTCCGCGCGCCGGTCTTCTGCGCATACCCATTACCCGCCTCGATCAGCGACTGCTGGTTTTCGTCCTCCAGCATATAGTTCAAAAACTGCTTTGCTGCGCTCGGATGGCGCGAATAGTGGTTGACGACAAAGCCTTCCACTGTGGTAAGCGGACGGGATGCTTCGCCGTTGCTCCCGGCGGGCAAGGGAGCGATGCCGTAGTCCAGGTTAAGCCCTTTGAGGTAGTCCGCCGACCAGAGCCCGTAGAGCATCATGGCGACTTTGCCTTCGCCAAAAGCGCTGACAATGTTGCTTTCGCTCGCCACGCGCGTGCCGAGAATGAGTCCCTTTTGCTGCAGTTCCTTCATCTTCTCCACGTACTGCAGCATACCCGCGCTGTCGAGTCCCACGTCGTAGGGGTTATAGGTTCCGTCCGCAAGCCGGCCGTAGTAGTAGCCGCCGCATTCCTTGATAATAGGATACACAAACCACATGTTGCGTACGTTGAGAAGCTTCCCGAACTGCGAATACCAGCCTTTTACGTCCGGCAGGGTCAGGCGTTCTGCGGTGGCAAAGAATCCGTCCCAGGTTTTAGGCAGCTCGTCTTCGGAAATGAGCGTTTTGTTATATAAAAGTCCCGATGTGCTGTTGTTGTAGCCCACGCCGTAGCATGATCCGTTCAGCGAAAACGCACTGAACGCAACATCCGTAAAACGGCTCTTTGTTTCCGCGGAAAAATCGAGCGGCTCAAGAAAACCGGAGCGCACAAGCGTGCCGATATCCGGCGCCTGCATATAGACGATGTCCGGCGCTTCCTCTAGCTGGGCGTAGTTGACAAGATCGGTTGGCGCGTCGAAGATGGCGCGCCGTGCCACAACCTCGACGGCAATGCCCGTCTCCTGCTCGAAACGCTCGGCAATCTGCCGCAGAACCGCGTTTTCCTCCTCGTTTGCGCCAAACCAGACCTTGACGGTTCCGGCGGAAGCGCTTTCGGAATCACTCTGCTCACCGCCGCCCTCCGCGCGTGCCACGGAAGAAGGCTGCGCAAACGAAACCGCGGCTATTGCGGCGGTCAGCAGGCAGAGCACGGGAAAACGTTTCATGATTTAACCCCTCACGCGATAACGATCGAATTGCGCGGCGGCTGTTTGCGCTTCTTCATAGGAAGCAACAGGCATGCAGATGGAGAAGTTGCCGTGCTTGAGTTCGTCAAGATTGCGCTCGATTTCGTCCGTGTTTGCGCAGTCGATGGCGATGCAGACGCCGTTGGAGTCCGCGCAGAGTTCTTTGATGTGCTCTATGGGGCGCGGCTGGTTCGGGTCGGTGGCGAGCCACAGGTTGGCAACGTTTTTGAGCGCGCAGATCTCCTTGACCAGATACATGGCGCGCGAATGCGTGTGCATGTGCCCAACTCCAAAGTGATCGATGACCTTTTGGGTAGCGGGCGCGGCAAACGTCCGGTAGAGCTCGCCGGAGATCATACAGGAGATATCCTCGCTCATGTTGATCTTGTCGCGCAGGTAGAACGTTCCGTATTTTGTTTGACCAAGGTGCCGTTCCGCCAGCGCGTAGAGATCCTCGGCAAAGCGGATGGTCACGTCCGCGCAGTAGTCGAGAAGACCCTTTAGTTCGTCCGGATCGTCGTAAAAGTCGAAGTAGAGTCCTTCGCCGCGCAGCGCGCCAGCGAGGTCCATTGGCGAAAAGAACCCGCGCGTAAAGGGCAGGCCGCAGGTTCCCATTGCGCTCATGAGCTTGTCGCAGATCAGCAAGAACCGTTTGTACCAAATGGAAGTGCCGATTGGCGGGAGCTTTTTATAGTCGCCAACTTCCGCTAGCAAGGGCTTGCTCCAGCTTGTATCCACCGCAAACGCGATATCGCCCGCGACAAACGCGCTGTAGTCGCCAATGCCGAGCACAGGGGAGACCACGGGCACCGCGTCGTCCAAAATGCCTTCCCGCGCGGCAAAACTCTTGTGATACTGCGCGCAGAGTTCGTCCATATAGCGGTCGATTCCCGCTTCGGATTCAAAATCGAACGTGTTGAGCTTGAGGTTTTCGTATAGCGAGATATCGGTTGGCATCAGGGTTCGCAGCAAAAGATGGCCGGGTTTCTTTGCAACCGCGTCCGTAAAGCAGGCGTCTACACGCCCCATGAGCTCGTCCGCGCCCGGACGGTACTGGTCAAACGTTAAAAACATACTGGTTCCTCTTTTCGGCTAGTCCTGATCCGCCCTCTTTGGCAGACGCGAAAGATCCAGATGCAGCTGCTGCTGAAAGCGCGCGGTCGCCGCGTTGTACTGCTCGATAGACGTGATGTGTTCCGGCAGAAAACCGCTTTGCTTGAGCGAGTGCAGATGGATGATATCCAAAAGAATCTGGTCGATGGACATCTCTACCAGCATGGTGTTGCTGGTGATGATGCTGATTTCGTCGATGGCGTCGTTGCCTTCGCCAATCAAAATCCGCTCGCGATCCACGACAACCGTAATCCTGCGGCGGCTCCAGATTTTGTAGAGCTCCTTGGAGGGGATATCGTAGGTATAGTTGACGCCAAAGTGGAACGGCGTACTGCAGAACGAAAAGGTGATGATGTTGACGCCGAGCGCGGACATCTCCTTTAGATCGTCGGCAAACAGGAGCGCTTCCTCTTCCCAGATCGAGAGGTAGATTTCGTGCTTGGCGCTGCGGATGAGGGCGCGGATTTCGGCGACCATCGCTTCGTAGTCGGGAATGTTTTTAATCAGGCTGCCGTCCTGTTGCTCGGATTCCATGCTGTCGAGGGTGAGTTCCATCTCCTCAAGGCGGCTGTTGTAGTCCTGCCGGAGACGCTGAAACAGCTCCTTGTATGGCACGGGGGCGTAGAGCGTCGTGCCGCCCTGCATAATGGTTTCCACAACGCCCTTGCCGACCATACGGTTGAGGATGTCGTAAACCATCGTTCGCGTTACGTTGGAACGCTTGGCGACTTCGTAGCCGTTGATCGGGTTTTTGCCGATCAGCGCGGTGTAGACCTTGGCTTCGTTGATCGAAAAGCCGATTTCTTTAAAAAGCTCGTAAATATCCATGTTTTCTCCCGAAAATGAATAGTGGTAATGACCATTACTACTAAAGAACAATACCATCGTAAAACTTTTTTTACGGCGTGTCAAGAGGGTGGTGGGGAGGAGAGATTGCTGCGAAACGGAGATGGTGCAAGCAACGGGAGATAACTTTCGTATCAGATAGTTTTTCTGGTGAAAATTTCGTTTGGCACAATATATATATGAAAACAAAGGGAAAAAAGATCGAGCGAGCAGGATTGGGGAATTCCGTTTGGTGCGGTATATTTAGAATAATGAAAGGCAAAGAAAAAGCTGGCGAGCTGAAAAGAGTGAACACAGCACAGAAAAAACACAATTTATTTATATATTGACACATAAATAAATGTTTTATATAATAAGCGCATCCGATCGAGATCAGAATCCATTTTTCAGAGAAAGCAAGCAACCGCAAAACGAACTTCAATTGTCTGCTGAATCAGCAGCGTTCCCACCTAAACTATTTTATAGGAGGAGTTATCATGAAACCGTCGAAAGCTATCGCATTGGCATGTGCCGTGGCGATGCTGCTCACGCTGTTTGGCTGCGCAGTTCCCGCAACGGATACAGCCGCGGCCGCCGAGCCCGCAGCGGCCGGAAGCACCGCAACCGACAAGGAAATCGTATACTACTATGTCGGCGTCAACAACAATCACCCCTACTGGTACGACGTCCATCAGGGCTTCGAGTATGCCGCAAAGCAGCTCGGCGTCACCGTGATCCGCACCGGCCCGGACGATTGGGATCCGCAGGGACAGGCCGCCGCTCTGGAGCAGGTCATCACCAAGAAGCCGGACGGCATCATCACGCCGGTATTCGACGCTTCTCTTCTGCCGGGCCTCGACGCGGCAGCGGCGGCGGGCATTCCGGTTGTGGCAATTGAGTCCACCATGGAAGGCGCGAACGTCGTTTCCTACATCGGTCTGGACAACTACGACTCCGGCATGAAGACCGCCAAGAAGCTCGTGGAATACGCGGGCGACACCGGCAAGGTCGTCGTAATGGGCAACTGGGGCGCCGCCAACACGGACGCAAAGCTCAAGGGCTTTGAAGACTATCTGGCCGCCAACACCACCTGGGAAGTCATCGCCAAGCTCGACGACAAGGCCGTCACCGAAACCGCCATCGAACAGGCCAAGACCGCGTTCAAAAACTATGCGGACATGACCGCCATCGTCGGCCTCGACTCCAGCTCCGGCGCGGGCATCGGCTCCGCCATGGAAGAGCTCGGCCGGGCGCCCGGCTCCATCACCGCGATCGTGCATGACCGCGAAGTGCTCACCCTTGAGTACATCAAGTCCGGTTACCTCAACTGCACGCTGATCAACAAGACCGCGTCTATGCCGTTCCTTGCTCTGCTCATGCTCAACGGAATCGTTAAGGATGGCATGCAGAACCTGCCCCTTTCGGGCGACAACGCCGCAGCCGGTGTTAACGCCGTGCCGGAAGTCTGCTACAATGGTACTGTCTTTATCACGAAGGACAACGTTGACAACTTCATGAGCGAGAACATGCCGCAGCTGGACTACGAGTTCTATCAATAAGTCATTCGCCAGAATGGCTGCCCTCGGAGTGTAGCTTCGGGGGCAGCCATATTCTTATGTAAGGAGTTAGTTCCATGCAGCAGAACGAGAACATATTGGAAGTGTGCGGCATTTCCAAGAGCTTTGGCGCGGTGCACGCGCTCAAGGACGTCAGCTTCAATATCCGCCGCGGCGAAATTCATACTCTGCTCGGCGAAAACGGCGCGGGCAAGTCCACGCTTATCAAGGTGCTCTCCGGCGAACACGCGCCGGACAGCGGCTCGATTTTAATCGACGGCGAACCGGTCAAGTCGTTCCATCCTCTGGCGTCTCAGGCGGCGGGGATTACGGTTGTCCATCAGGAGCTTTCGATCTTTGAAAACCTTACCGTATATGAAAACATCTTTCCCTACCGGGAAGGCAAGCATAGATTGATCCCGAAAAAGCAGCTGATCGAAAAGGTCAAGCAGGCGGCCGCGCGATTCGACATGGCGATTGACCCGGAAGCGAAGATGGGGGACTTGCGTCTCTCCGTCCAGCAGATGGTGGAGATTCTGCGCGCGCTCTCCGAAAACGCCAAGATCGTGCTGCTGGACGAACCGACGTCCGGCCTGAACACGCAGGAAGCGGAAAACCTCATGCGCACGCTTAAAAAACTGCGCGACGGCGGGATGACGATTATCTACATCTCCCACCGCATTTCGGAGATCATGGAGATTTCCGACCGCGTGACGGTTCTGCGAGACGGCATGTTTATCAACACCTTTATCAACGACGCGCATCTCACCGAAAACATGCTCATCAGCAGCATGGTCGGGCGCGATTTTGAAAAGAGCATCTATTCCAAAAAGCGTTCCACCGTACCCGCGGACGCGGAAATCGTGTTCGACGCGCAGAATTTTACCAAGGGCAAAACGGTCATAAATGCCTCCCTCGGCGTGCGGCACGGAGAGATTATGGGCGTGTTCGGGCTGGAAGGCTCCGGCACCTACGAGTTCTCGCGCATGATGTTCGGCCTGCACGGCAAGGACAGCGGCAAGCTCCTGTTTGAAGGCAAGGAGATCAAGCCCATTACGCCCACGGCGATGATTGCAAAAGGCATCATTTTCTTAAACAACAACCGCAAGGACGCGGGGCTCTTATTTAACATGTCCATTGCGGATAATATGGCGATTCCCGTGATTGACCGGCTGACAAAGGGCGCGCTGCTCTCCCGCAAGGCGATGGAGGACTACACGCTTTCCTACGTGCGCCAGTTTTCCATTGTGCTGAACTCGATTTACGACAAGCCAAGCAGCCTCTCCGGCGGAAACCAGCAAAAGGTCATGCTCTCTGTCTGCCTTGGCACGAAACCCAAATTTTTAATCGTCAACGAGCCCACGCGCGGCATCGACGTCGGCGCGAAGCTGGAAATTCTCCGCCTGCTCAACGAAATCGTCAACAGCGGCGTTTCCGTTCTTTGCTTCAGCTCGGACCTGCCGGAGCTCATTACGCTCTCCGACCGGATTGCCGTAATGAACGGCGGGCGGATCGCGGGCGTAATCGACTGCGACGACATCAGCGAAAACAGCGTCATGCAGCTGGCCGCCGTGGACGTTGTGGAAAAAGGAGCGTAACCGGCAATGGAAGCGATGAATACAAATCGTTTAACACACAGGAAATTCCGTTTGGGCGAATACACGATCCTCTTTTTGATCGCGGCGCTGTTTCTGCTTTTGACGCTGACTTCGGACACGTTCTGCACCTATAACAACCTGTACTCTCTGCTCTACGGCGTTTCCATTCAGTTTTTCGCGGTGATCGGCTTTACGCTTTTGATCATCATGGGAGAAATCGACCTTGCGGTCGGCTCCATGTACGGCCTTTCCGGCACGCTGGTCGGCTTCTGCATGACGGTTTGGAAATGGAAGCTTTTGCCCTCGTCGATTCTCGTGCTGCTCGTCTGCGCGGCGTTCGGCTGGTGCATCGGCGCGCTGGTAACGCGCTTTAAGCTCAACTCCATGATGGTTACTCTCGGCTCGCTCTCGTTCGTCTCCGGCGTGAACGCGGTGGTGTTCAACAGCTTCACCGCCGTGACCTACAACGCTGAGTACCGCGCGCTGGCAAAGTTCAAACTGGCCGACGTGCACTGGTCGATCCTTGCGATGGTCGTGCTGGTTATCGTGCTGGAGTTCCTGCTCAAAAAAACGCCCGCGTTCAAAAAGTTTTACTACATCGGCAACGGCCAGGAAACCGCGCGGCTCTACGGCGTCAAGTCGGATCGCTATAAACGCGTCGCCTTTACCGTAAGCGCGCTGACGGCTGCCATCGGCGGCATCATCGCGACCTCGCGCATTACGCATTCGGACGTATTAACCGGCAGCGGGCTGGAGTTTACGCTGATTACGGGGCTGGTAGTTGCGGGCGCTTCGCTCGCGGGCGGCAGGGGCGGCATCCTCAAGGCGGCGCTTGGCATGATCTTTATCGCCATGCTGGCCAACGGAATGACCATCTACCGCATCGACCCGTTTATCCAGCAGGTCATGCAGGGAATCGTGCTGATCGTGGCCGTCTTTCTGGACGTGCGCATGAACAGCAAGAAGGCGTAAGGGGGGCGGGAACATGTTGAAACGCGCATATTTATCCTTTAAAAAGCAGGACAGCTTTTTCGGCATTCTCGCTTCGGCGGCATTTTTCCTTGTGCTGGCGGTCTTCAGCCCGTATTTCTTCCAGGCGAACAACCTGCTCTCCATGCAGGCGCTGATTGCGCCGCGCGCCATCATGGCCATTGGCATGATGCTCGTGGTCATCATCGGCATGTTCGACCTTTCGGTCGGCTCGGTAATGGGCTTGGCCGGCATCCTTTGCGGGTTCCTGCTGAGTCAGGGCGTCGCCGTGCCGCTGGCAATTCTGCTCAGCGTGGCTCTCGGCGCGCTGATCGGGCTAATCAACGGCGTTCTCGTTGCGGTCTGTAACATCATTCCGCTGATTGCGACCATCGGAACCATGTATATCTTCCGCGGCTTCTGCGAAATGATCATGACCAGCAACCTCGCCATGTCGCTGCGCGGCTTTCCGCAGAGCTTTCTCAACTTTGGCAACATGACGTTCCTCGGCGTCTACCCGATGCTCTGGATCATGATTGCGCTCTTGGTGATTACGGAGTTTATCCTCAAGCGCACCTATTTCGGGCGGCAGCTGTACTATATCGGCGGCAACCCTTCCAGCGCGCGTTCGCTCGGCTTTAACGTCAAGGGCGCGATCATCGTTTGCTTTGTCATCAGCGGCACGCTGGCGGCGCTTGCGGGTGTTCTCTCCATTGCGCGCTTCCAGTCCGCGAGCCGGTATCTTGGCCAGGGGTTGCAGATGGATATTCTGATTGCCTGCATCATTGGCGGCGGTTCGCTGATGGGCGGCAAGGGGGATATGAAGGGCGCGTTCTTTGGCACGGCGTTCGTGGCGCTGCTTGAAAACGCGTTTAACCTGTTCGAAATCAACTCGCTGTTCAAGAGCGTTGTCGTCGGCGCGGCGCTGATCCTCGTTGTGCTCTTTGACGGATATGTGCACCTCAAGAAGATGCGTGAACTCGGCAAAGTTTGAAAATCCGCCTTCATGCCGAGCTAAAATACCGGAAAAGTGACGATTTCATCGCCGAAACCGTCACTTTTCCCTCTTTCGCCATGCAATGCGGAAGAATATAATGAGACAAAGAGCGCGTTCGGAAATCGGAAACGAACCGGCGCGCGTGCGGATTGACGCAGCGAGCCAGCGTATTGGGCGCTGAAGGGAAGGAACAGATCTGCCATGGAAATTACGAACAGTTCGGAATGCATCGCCCGCCTCCGGTCGGTCTATAACATGCTCAGCCCAAAAGCGGCGATGGTTGCCGACTATATCTTTCTGCACGCTGAGGAAGTCATCACAATCAGCATCACGGAACTCGCCGCGAAAGCGGGCGTCAGCCAGTTTTCCGTTGTCAACTGCGTTAAAACGGCGGGATACAAAGGTTACTCGGATTTTAAAGTCGCCCTCGCGCTTGGCATGAACCAGTCGCGTACGCTGCTGCTGGGGGAACTGAGCGAAACGGACAACCCCTACGATATTTTGATTCATACGATGCGCAAGAAGTCCCAGAGCCTGCTGGACACGCTGACGCTCGTCAGCGAGGATTCGTTCAACCGCGCGGTTGAGATGATTATGACCGCGCGCCGCATTGAGGCCTACGGCATCGGCTCGTCCTCGCACGCGGCGGAGTATTTGGAATTTCATTTGCGCAGGATGGGCTATAACTCGGCGTTTTATCGCGATCCGAACTATCAGGTGATGAGCGCTTCCGTGCTCGGCGCGGGCGATCTGGCGTTCGGCTTTTCCACATCCGGCGAAACAAAAAGTGTTGTGGACGCCATCCGTAACGCCCGTCAGAACGGCTGCGCTACCATTGCCGTGACGAGCTTTGCCGAATCGAGTCTGGTCAAGCAGGCCGACTGCGTTCTGTTAACGACCTACAGCAACCCGGACTTCTTTCGCGCAACCAACAACTCGGTGCCGGAGCAGGTCTCCGTTGTCTCCGCAATGGTGCTGGCGGTTGCGCGCATCAAGGAGCACGCAATCGAAAACCTCGCCCGTACGACGGACAGTATGGAGCAAGCCGGGCAGGACAGCGCCGAAGAATAATTCAAAAAACGCAGATACAAAGAAACACCGTCTCATTTCTCGCCGGATTGCGGGAATGAGGCGGTGTTTTTTTTCTTAATGGCAGTTTGGAAGGTTATTTTGCCTTGTAGACTTCCAGCGCGTTGTCATGGAAGATGGCCTGCGCCATGGTTTTATCGCCATCCAGCTCGTTGAGCAGGCTGTTGAGCTGCTCGTAGATGATAAACGTGTAGCCTTCCTCTTCGGCGGGGTATTTGTGATGGTTCCAGGAGAACTCCTCGCGGCAGAGGTTGATATAGCTGCGGTTGATCCATTCCCGCCTGCCGTGCCAGAGCATGATGGGCATATCCGTCCCAAAGAGGATGCGCTTGTAGTCCAGATGGTCGAACGCAAGGCGATAGACCTTCGGGTTGATAACGGCGGCGGTATCAAAGTAGAGGCGGTGGATATCGTCCCCCAACAGATCGAGCGCTTCTTCAAAGAACTCATGGCAGAAGCACCGCCCGAAATGCGCAACGACAAGGCGCACGTTCGGGTAGTTGTTGATTATTTCGCGAATTTCGCGGATGTTGCCGTCCGCGGGGAGTCTGCCCGCGCGCGGCAGGTGCAGCAGAACGGCAGTATTCAGACGGTCGGCCAGCGCGAACTGCTCGCGCGGCATAAAGTCGAAAATGCTGATATCCGCGCCCTTGATGCTGCTTGCCATATAGGGGTAAGGCTTAAAGCCGGAGAAGTGGCCTGCCCGAAACGCCTGCTCGATGTACGCAACGGAATACTCCGGCCGATTGGTAAACAGACCGCGCTCGCCGTGCGAAGTGACGATCGAATCGATGTATTGGTTGTTGCCGACCGTATCCGCGTTTTTCAGCGGCCACGGCAGGCAGATGAACCTGACGTTTTGATCTGGCAGCAGGGCGGCGGCGTACGCCTGCGCATCCTCGTAGGGCATGAGCATGCCGCTTTCCAGCGCCCAGTCTTCCGCAACTTCTTTGGCGGTAACGTTCTTAATGTGCTCCGGCAGGTTAAAGTGCGCGTGCGCATCCACAATCGTTTTTGGCATACGGCCTTTGATGTGTTCGCGGTAGTATTCTTCGTCGACGGGAGTCTTCTGAAAATAATCGTACATAGTAAGCACTTCCAAATAAAAAATGTATTTACAATAGCTATGAAATATAAAATAATTATATCACAAAAGAGAAAGAAGTCAATTCTTACGAAAAAATTCTGCATAAACACCTGCTTCATAAGCCCTTGATGCGCGTCTGCACCCGGCAAGTTTCGCCAGCCGGGGAGAAAGCGTGGCGGCCAAAGATGTTTGCAAAATTATTGAGAACTTTTCAGAATAAGGAATTCTGCCCGATACGTTACGCGGTAACTTGTGGTATACTCTAGAGCAAATGCAAATCCAACCGGGGGCGGCGTATGATCTTTTACTTTTCCGGTACAGGAAACTCAAAATGGGTTGCCGAGCGGTTGGCCGCGAGCACGGGCGATCAGGCGGCGTCGATTGCGGATCTTATGCGGGACGGCCCGACCGCCGTCGCCATTTCCAGCGGTTCCACCGTAGGCGTAGTGTTCCCTGTGTATGCCTGGGGCGCGCCGGAGATTGTTGAACGGTTTTGCAAATCGATTGGCGTCGGCGAAGGCGCTTATGCCTACGCCGTCTGCACCTGCGGCGACGAAGCGGGCAACGCCATGAAGCGCCTCAAAAAAGTCTTTCCATGGCAGAGCGCTTTCTCCGTTGCCATGCCGAATAACTACATCCCCATGTTCGATGTGGACAGCGAATATCTGGCCAGGAGCAAGGCGCAGAAGGCCGAGCAGCAGATAGAATTGATATCCGCGTCCGTGCGGAACAAGGAGCGTATATACAGTGTGCATGCGGGGCCGATGGCGTGGCTGAAGACGTCGGTAATCAGTCCGATGTTCAATGCCGCTGCGCGGAGCACAAAACCCTTTGCTGCAGGAGACGACTGCACCAGCTGCAATTTATGCCGGAACATTTGCCCGGTTTCCACAATAACGATGCAGAACGGCAAGCCGGTATGGGTCAAAAAGCACTGTACGCAATGCATGGCATGCATCAACCGCTGCCCACAGCGCTGCATTCAGTACGGAGGCGGCACAAAAGACCGCGGGCGCTATGTTTTCAGTGAAAAACTGCTGAAAATCGACTGAACTACACCGCGGAAGATAAAAACGTTTAGCGGTATAGTTTGTCCAACGAGCGCATGAAGCGCTCCGCGCACTGCATAAATAACGCTCATTCCGGCATTCTGCCATGCTGACCGGAACAAACGCGTCGCGAAAGAAAAAAAGGCCTAGCCTGCAAAAACACCCATTTCCAAAGCGCTTTTTCAGCATTCTCGCCAGTATTTTCTTTTCCTTGCACTCGCATATGCAACGAGCTATAATGTATGAAGATGGCATAAACTTGCATGAATCACTTCCGGTATAATAATTGAGATTGGGTGGGAAATACGATGGACACGTTGTATGGCACCGCTGCCGAGTGGCAATCCCTGATATCGAAACTGAACGGCGTTTATGCCGCGCACGTTGTATTTTCCGACGCGCAGGAGCCGCAGGAGATTCACGTTCTGGCTAGCAGCCGCCGCAACGGCAAATCGCTCGTGCGGGACGTACAGTCCGCCATCTCCGCCCGCTATGGCATTGAAGTAGACTATCGCATTATCAGCGTGGCGCAGATTGCGCCAAGCGTGATGTCCGGCATGGGCTTTCGGCTGACGTATGCGGGAATCAGCGTTCGCACCTCGGAAAAGAACGTGGAAGTCACCGTCACCCTGCGCCGCGACACCGAGGAGTTCACCGGTGCGGCGCACGGAGGATCGTTCCAGTTTTCGCGGATGCGCTCCATTGCGCAGGCAACGCTGGACGCGGTAAAAGCCTGCACAGGCGGCACTTCGTTTTTTGAGCTGGCAAGCACGGAACTGGTGCGCTCCAACGGCCGTCCCATCGTGATTACGCAGATTTTCTGCGTGCCGGATCTCACCCCGCTCATCGGCGCGGTGTATGCGGAAGCGGATGCGGACGCGGCGGTGGTGCAGAGCGTTCTGGACGCCATCAATCGCAAGTTAGAGATTTATACACAGGAAATGTAGCCTTCCGGTCTCCAGCGCTTAAGAGAGGATTTGCAGATAGTAATTCATTGCCAAACGACTGAAGCATTCTTGAAATTTTAATGAGAGTATCTTGAAAACTTAACAGGTCCGGCAATAGCGTAGCGGATATAGCCTGTTCAACGAGCGGCGAACAGAGTCCTAAAGAAGGAGGCTATATCCAATGAAAAAGATTATCATGGCGCTTGCTTCCCTTGCGGCTCTGGTTCTTTCCAGCGGCGCGTACTTCTTCGTCAGATAAGACGGGTAGAACGTTAAAGGAAAATCATGAATCTCTCGCCGGACCTGTTAATGTTTTACCCGCCCGGCGGGTTACGGCATGAGGGTATGAAATGAAGAAGCAGCAAGTTTACACGACGTTGATCAGTCTGTGCGGTATCGGGGTGTTTGGTATCAGTTTGTACCAATCCATCGCGCTCTTTGCAGACCCGAAAACGTCACTGAGCATGATTTTTTTCAGTGCGGTCATGCTCGTGATCATGCTTCTGTGCCACATGCTGCCAATCTACATTACATCCGACAAGACGATGGAGATCAGTTTTGTTGCGGTGATCGCCTGCGTCGTGACAAAAGGCGTTGCGCTTTCGATTGTGCTGTTTGCGCTTTCCACCGTGCTGGCGCTTCTGCAGGACGTTAAGACCCGCAAGTATTATTCCCCTTGGGGGCGCGCACCGCTCAAAGAGCTTTTTAACGTTTCCAACGTTCTTGTTTCCAACTGGATAGGCGGCGTTCTCTATAACTGGATCGTTCCGAATTCGGGCGGCGAGGTGTTTGCCTGGCGCGTCATGATCGGGGCGGTCGTTTTTTCTTGCGTGGCAATCTTCATCAATCTCGTCCTTTTTATCCTATATTATAAACTCAGCGAGCAGGGCAACTTTTTTGTACTGCTGCGGGATAACATCGGCGGCATTCTGCCGAACATCGTGGCGACCATTCCGCTCGGCCTGCTGATTGGCTACATCCTGACGCAAACCAACGCCTACCTCTGGCTGGTGCTGTTTATGGCGCCGCTGATGCTGGCGCGGTACTCGTTTAAAATCTATCTGGACAGCCATACGATCCTTCTGCGTACGATCTCTTCGCTTGTGGAAGCGATTGAGGCGAAGGATCAGTATACGCGCGGGCATTCCCAACGCGTGGCTTATATCAGCAACGCGCTTTGCAGAGAACTTAAGTGCCCCAAAAAGTTCACCGATCAAGTGACGATGGCGGCGCTGCTGCACGATATCGGCAAGATCGGCGTGGACGATGCGATCCTGCGCAAACCCGGCCCGCTGACCAAGGAAGAGTACGATATTGTCAAACAGCATCCAGTCATCGGCAGGCGCATCATCGAAAGCATCAACCTGCCGCAGACGGTCAACGACGCGGTGCTTTACCACCACAGAAGATACGACGGCACGGGCTATCCCGAAGAAGGACCCGCTGCGGGCGAACTGCCGCTTTCGGCGGCGATCCTGGCGGTTGCGGACTGCTATGACGCGATGATTACCGACCGCCCTTACCGCAAAGGAATGACAAAGGCGGAAGCACGGAAGATCATTGAAGAAGTGTCCGGTTCGCAGTTGGATCCCAAGGTCGTAAAAGCCTATTTGACAATTGAACCGCAGCTCAAGCCGGAAGAGGCGGAAACGCAGCTGCTCTATGCCGTATGATTCTGCTCGTCGCGGCTGCTCTGGGTATTGCTCTGGGTCTCGCAAGCGGCGGATCCTTCCGAAGCTGCGCGAAATATCCGCTCTACGGAGCGATGCTGCCGATACTGGCGCTTCTGCTCAAGGCGGGCGCTTCCTTTCTGCTCGAACCGCAAAAGCTGGCGGAAACGATCTGCATCCTCCAGTATGCGCTGGTCATTTCATTCCTGTTGTTGAACGCAAAACACGGGCTTTGGCCGCTGTTGGCGTTTCTGGGCGCTTTTTCCAACTTTGTAGTAATTCTGCTCAACGGCGGCTGCATGCCGGTTGCGGCGTCGCTCATGGGGGCGGACGCTTCCAGAATTGCGCTTCTCCACGCGGGCAAAATCTACGCTTACACCGCGATTTCGGAAAAGACGCTGCTTCCGTTTCTTGGCGACGTGCTTCGCTTCGGCCCTGCCGGGCTGCCGTTCGGGTTTGCGAGCGCGGGGGATATCGTGCTCTGCGCGGGAGTTGCGCTGCTCTGCTTCCAGATGACGCGGAAATTTGCGCCCGCCAAGACACAGAGCCAGCCGGAGTAGTGAGAATACACCGGCAAACAAAAAGGAATGCGATTTCGCAGCGCGCCTTCAACGGCGCGCTATTTATTTTTCCCGAAAGCATATTACCACGCAGCGTAGGCCGGAATGTATACAACTTCGCTGAAGGAAACCGCTCACAGGAAATGGATTACAACACAACAAAATGCGCTAAAAAAACGTTTTTCATGTGTGATGCAAAGCGCGTTTATTTGTTTTTTCACCGCTGAGAATTACCACGCACGGTATTTTTTGAGTTTTTGCGCCTGAAAAATGTCCATGCAGACGCCTTGCTGGCAGTCGGGGACGAACTGTTTTAAAGTGAGGCATTTTGCCCACACAATGCGCGAAATTCCGCACGAGTTGTCGAAAAAGATAGACTGCGCGTGTTGCATACTGTGAAACAGGCCTACTTTCGGCAGGAGCAAGAAAATGAGCTAAAATTTTCCGAAAAGATATTGAAATAACAATTCATTGGTGTAGAATAGAGAAAAGATGGGTCGTATATACAGCAGATCGGCTGATGATACGCACATCTTGTTTTTCTATATCATATTTAGCTGCACAACAGGTGAATCATTTGAACAGAATGCAATCGCGGGGAAGTGCCGGCGGCGCGCAGATTTCGCATTCGGCGTACGACGACTACAAATTGCAGCTTTCCCAAAAGCTCATTCCGATTTTAGCAATCGTAACGAGCGTGTTTAACTTCGCCCTGATCATTCCGGATTGGATGATGATTGAAAATCTGGATCATCGCATTCTGGTGGCGTGCATACGCGCGGTCTATTCGGGGCTGGTCATCTGGATTGGCATTAAAGTAAAATCGATCCATTCATTCCGTTTGTTTTCCGCGTCCGTTACCGTTTGCGAAGCGCTTGCGCTGGCAATTTATATCTTTGTCATGCTGCAGTACGAGCAGTTCGACTTTCTGATTCAGGCATTCGGCCTGATGATCTTTATTCTGGCGATCTTTTTAGTGCCGAACCGAAACGCATTTTCCGTCATTCTGTCGATGGCTGGCACCGCGACATTTTTCATCTGCTCGCACTTACGCCAGCCAAACATCGATCCGGTCAAATTCTGGGCGGCGATGGTGTATATCCCCGCTGCGATCGTACTCTGCGCGGTGTTTGCCTCCAGTACGGAACGGCACCAGTTCCGTGAGTTCATTGCAAAAAGCAGACTGGAGCACATGAGTTCGACCGACTTTTTAACGGACACCGCCAACCGATTCCGGCTGGAAGAGGAGGCGGGGCGCTGGATGGACTTCTGCCGCAGGCAGGGTATGCCGCTTTCGCTGGCGTTCGTGGACGTGGACAACCTCAAAGGCGTCAACGACCGCTACGGGCATGCGGTGGGGGATACGATTCTGGTCAACCTTGCAAAGCTCTTTCAGCGGCAGTTGCGCTCTTCGGACACACTGGCGCGCTGGGGCGGGGATGAGTTCGTTTTGCTGCTGCCCAACACGGCGCTTGCCAGCGCGGTCACGCTGATGGAGCGCATGAAGGCCTCCGTCGATGAGCAGTCGTTCGTTGCCAATATTAAAATCACCTGGAGCTGCGGCATTGTGGAAATGGAAGCGGGGGACAGTTTTCAGACCATTCTCTGCAAGGCGGACGCTCTGATGTACGAGGGGAAACATAGCGGGAAAGACATCATCTGCAGCGAATGCACCAAACAGCCGCCGGAGTTGCAATGAAAATAAACAAACGAAGTCCACAGGCATAAATGACACCATGTAACAAATTTCAAACGAAACAGCAGGCGTTTCCACAGCGGCGGAAGCGCTTTTATTTTCGGGCACAAACGGCGGTTCGACAGGCGGGTTGTTCCGCTTTTAAATGAACGGCTAATGAAACGGTTCTAACAAACTTGCATATTTGTGCCTATAAATGAGAAACGCAGTGAATACAGATGTATTTTTACTCGTATATTCGCAAAAAATTCATGAATGACCCTTTACATATATACATTACACAGACTATACTGATAGCAAAGTAGGTTGCGGAAGGCCGCATAATTCAGTTTATATACAGGCGTTTCCCTGAGCGCGAAACGATATGAGTATTCAAACATTGCCGTGTATGCTCCTTTTTTTCAAAAGGAGAGCCGTGTTTGAATCTTTTGCGACTCTAAAAAACAGAGAACAGAAGCGCTTTTTCAGGCAAGGTCGGTCAGCGAACCGAGCAGCAGACCAGAGTTTTTCAGCGAAATTCAGTAACGGCAGCGGGTGCCGTGCTGAACAGAGAATGTAACAAACGGGGGAAAATCAGTCATGCCGGAAAACAAGACACGGAAACTCGGACGAATCGGCCGCAAAGCATTCCAAATCTTCCTATGTATCCTGCTGGCAGCGCAGAGCGTCTGGTTCCCAACCAGCGCAAAAGCGGAATCGGAGAGCAGTTCGTTCTACTTCCGCGGGTTCAGCAGCGAGAACATTTCGACCAATACGTTCGCTTACGCGATTACCGGCGCGACGCTGGATGGCACAACCGTCCGCATGACGAGCGCAAGCGGATCTGCGGTGGGGTTCATCGCTCTGGACGAGGTGGGCCACAACATATCGAACTCGGTCGATCTTGGCGGGCTCGAAATCAGCTTTTCCGTTGTGACCGCGGTTATAGAGGAAGGCACTGCCGGCGCGGATAACGACGTTCCTACCGTTGAAATCTGCTTCTGCAGCGAGGCGGATCCGGACGCTGTAATCGGCACGCCGGTCACGCTGCAAAAAACCGACCCGGCTGTTTCCGGCAACGTTACCCTCTCTTCCCACGCGTCCATCCCCGTTGGAACGCGCGGGATTTTTATCTTTTTATCAGGAACAAGCACGACGGACGACAACACGGTTGTCTTCTCCAGCCCGTCGCTTAAGATCAACGACGCGGCCGCCCCGAGCTGCGATATCAGCTACAACACCGACTGGACCAGCGGCAACGTAACGGTCACCGTGACCGCGGCGGATGGCGACGCCGGACTGGAAGGCATCTACGTAAACGGAACGAAGGTTTCCACGACTTCGCCTTACACGACGACCGCTACCACGAGTGGTACCCAGTATCAAGCCTACAGCAAAGACTACGCGGGCAAAGTTTCCGCAACGGTGGATAAGACCGTCAACAACATCGACAAGGTCACGCCCGCGACCCCGACGAGCGCGACGCTTTCGACCGAAGCATGGACCAATCAGGACGTTACGCTCAGCCTGCCGACACTTTCGTGGGGCAGCGCCGCGCCGGAGTTCTTTATTTACCAAATTGGAACAGGCGCATGGCAGACGCTTCCCGAAGTGTTCAAGCTGACCGACAGCGGCAGATATACGCTCCGTCTCGCGGTAAAAGACGCCGCGGGCAATACCTCCGGAAGCGTGGAGCGGTATGCGCAGATCGATAAAGTTGTTCCGACCATCGACAACATAACAAAAGAAGCCACCGCAGGCTCCTGCTCCGTCGACATCACTTACAGCGACGGCGGCCTCAGTGGGCTGAACCTGGTTCGCTATGCCGCGGGGAATCTGGACGCCGCAACCGTTCTTGACAGCGGCACCGATATTACCGGAGGAACGTTTACGGTCTATGTTGGCGGCGAGTACACCATCTGCGTTTCGGATCATGCGGGCAACGTTGCAACAAGCGTAGTTCTGCTCAGCACAAAACCAACGCTGACGGATATTGCGGACACGACGATGGAGGAAGATGTTCCGCTGATCGTGCCGCTGTCCGTTACGGACGCGGAGACGAACCTGAACGATCTGATTATTGAAGCAAGCGCATCCGATTCGAGTTTGATTAAATCCGTCGAGGTGATCAAGAGCGAAGGGGTGGCGAGCTTAAAGATTACTCCGGTTGCCGATCAGTCAGGCGGGCCTGTTACGATTACGGTTTCGGTGACGGATGCAAGCGAACTGACCGTGAGCGATCAGTTTACCGTCACGATCGACGCGGTCAACGATGATCCCGTCGCTGTGGACGATACCGGCTTTACGCTGAACGAAGACGCGAATGTTAAAATTAACGTTCTGGCAAACGACACCGACCTTGCGGACGGCGACACGCTGACGATCGATTCCGTCACCGCACCCAGCCACGGCACGGCGGTGATCGTGCTCGGCCAGATCAAGTATACGCCAAATGAAAACTACGTAGGCGAGGACAGCTTCAGCTATACGATTTCCGACGGCCACACCGGAACCGCCACGGCGTTCGTCTACGTAACGGTGACCAACGTCAACGACGCGCCCACCGCGATGCCGGACGAAGCGACCTGCACCGAAGATTCCTTTGTCTATATCGACGCTCTTTCGAACGATACCGATCTCGACGTGGGTTCCGCCGTTGAATCGATTTCGCTGTTGAGCTGCGATAACGGCGCAAACGGAACCGCCGAAGTCAAGGATGGAAAGATTCTGTATACGCCGAACGCGAACTTCTACGGCGAAGACAGCTTTACATATACAATGGAGGATTCCGCGCACGCAACCGCTGCTGCAACCGTTACGGTAAAGGTTTCCGCCGTGCCGGACGATCCCCAGTTCGTTGACCTCAATGCGGAATATACCGTAGATGAGGACAGCGTTAACGCGCCGATTACATTCAGTATTTCGGATGTGGAAACGCCTGCCAACAGCTTGATGCTGCAGGCTTCCTCGCCGGATACCGCCGTGGATTTGCTGCCGAACGAGAACATTTCCGTTTCCGACCTTGGCGACGAAAGCGACGAGGTCTCCGTGCTCGTGACGCCCATGGCGAATCAGACGGGCGACGTTACCCTAACGCTGACGCTTGGCGACGGCTTTACAACCGTAACGCAGACCGTACTCGTCCATATTGCGCAGGTCAACGACGCGCCGACGGCGAAAGCCGATTCGATTTCTTACGACGAGGATACGGAGTCGGTTTCCATCCCGCTGAGTTCGCTGATTGGCAACGATACCGACCCGGACCACGACACGCTGACTTTTGTTGGCATTGGCACGACGACCACGGTTGGCACGCTTGAAACGGTTGGCGATCCCGTGACGTCGCTGCTCTATAAACCGCTTGCGAACTATGAGGGAACGGATAGTTTTACGTACCTGGTCAGCGACGGAACGACGACTTCAACGGGAACCTGCACCCTGACGGCAAAAGCCGTTAACGATGCGCCGACAATTGAGTTCAAAGAAATCAGTTACACCGTGGATGAGGATACGGAGATTACCGGCATCCGCGTTACAATAGGGGATAAGGAAACCGCGGTAGGCTCGCTGCTCCTCATTGGCAGCAGCGATAACGGCGCGCTGGTTCCGGCGGACAACATCACCATTGTCAACAACGACGACGGCACGGCGGATATCAGCGTTCTGCCCGCGGCGGACGCCAACGGTACGGTCAACATTATCATTACTGTCAGTGACGGAGCGGCCAGCGCCTATGCCAGCGTTCCGCTCACCATTTCGCCCAAGCCCGACGCGCCGGTTGCGGCCGCCGACAATATCTATGTGCCGCTTTCCGGCAAGCGCGTATTCTCCACGCTGCTGAACGACCACGATGTGGACGGCGACACGCTCACCATTACTGGGCATGACGGCTCCGGGCTCAACGGCACGCTCCTCTACGACGAAGAGACAAAGCTGTTTACCTATTACTCCGCCATCGGCGAAGTTGGAACGGGAACGTTTACCTATACGGTTTCGGACGGCGCGCTGACCGCCACGGGCACGGTTACGCTGCACATCAACAGCGTGGCCCACGCGCCCGCCATCTCCTCCATTTCGGATCAGGCGGTGGAAGAAGATCAAACGCTCTCCGGCATTCCGTTCCTCGTTGAGGACGAAGATTATGGCGACGTGATTACGATCTCCGTTGCATCCAGCGACGACTCCATCCTGAAAGTCAGCGAAACGAGCGCGGTCGTGACCGACAACGGCGACGGCTCGTACTCCCTCGCGCTCAAACCGGTGGCAAACGCCAGCGGCACCGTGACGATTACCGTAACGGCTACCGACAAGGCGAGCCTGCATACCAGTTCTTCGTTTACGCTGCGCGTGCTGCCGCAGAACGACGCGCCGATCGCGGTTGCCGACGAGATTACGCTCAGCGAAGACAGTTCAAAAGTGCTGGAACTGGCGAAAAATGACAGCGATCCCGACGGCGACACCTTCTGGGTGAACTATGTTTCAACGCCCGTCAACGGCTACCTGCTCAGAAGCGGAACGACGTATACCTACTATCCTTACTACAACTGGAACGGGTCGGAAACGCTGAGCTACCAGATTACGGACGGCCGCGCTTACGCAACGGCGACCGCGGTGCTCACGATTGCTCCCGTCAACGACGCGCCGGTCGCCTGGGACGATTACCAGACGCTTGCCAATACCACCGGATTGGAATCCGCCGAGATCAGCGTCCTTGGCAACGATGGCGATCCGGAAGGCGACGCGATTCATGTTTTCGAAATCGTAACGCAGCCGAAGTACGGCACGGTCAGCTTTACGAACAGCAAGATTACTTACACGCGCTCTACCGTTTCACCGAATGACAACGGAGCGGATTCGTTTACCTACCGCATCATCGACCGCGCGAACGCGGAAGGCGACTATCGGAGCGACGATGCAACCGTGCATATCGGCGTGGTATTCCACAGTTCGCTCTATACGTACGGCAAGGATTACTACTGCCTGGAAGATTCGGCTCCGGCGGATATCAACCTGCCGATCCATAATCCGAACGAAGTGGAGTACAGCCTTACGCTCGGCAGCAGCTCTACGGCTCTTGGCGAACTGACGATTGTGGATCACGACACGGTGCACTTTACGCCCGCTGCGGACGCCAACGGAACGGTAAGCGTTCAGTATACGGTTACACAGGACGGCGGTTCGGAAACGAGCACGAACACCCTCTACATCCGCGTTTACCCCGTCAACGATCCGCCGGTCATCGACAGCGCGCCAACCAGCGCTGCCTGCGAGGAAGATTCCGAAACGGGCGCTTCGTTCGACGTTGCGTTCCACGACGTGGACTGCGCGCGCGCCGCTCTGTACTTCTACGCCTATATCGTCAACGCCGAAACCGGCGCCACGGTGCCTTTTGAGATTCAAACGCAGGTTACGCGCACGGAAACCGGAGCAACCGTAACGGTGATTCCGATGGACAACGTTAACGGAACCGCCGATCTGATTATTGGCGTAAGCGATGGAATGGAAGCGGAGGAACGGACGATTGCACTGACCATTACGCCCGTGGACGACGCGCCCGGCGTCAACCAGCTCAACGCCACGACCTATGAGGACGTTCCCGTCAAGATCAGCGTGCTGCGTTCCAACAGCGAGGTGGACGGCGACACGGTGTCGCTTGCCGTTCTGGAAGGCGAAGGGCCGGAGCATGGCGAAGTGGAAGTCCTCTCCGGCGGCATCATCGTGTACCATCCGGACGCGGACTACTTTGGAGACGATTCGTTTACCTATACGCTGACGGATCAGACGACGGCAAAGCTCAGCTCGAACCAGACCGCGAGCATTCATGTTGTCGCCGTCAACGACCAGCCCGAGATCAAGGATTTGGGCTATTATCAATCGACAAACGAAGATAAGCCCGCGAACGTGCTGTTCACCGTGCACGACGTGGATAACGATCTTTCGAGTTCGACCCATTACACGCTGACTTCGGACAACGAAACGCTCGTTAAGAGCATTTCGATCGTGCGCGTCAGCGGCGAACAGATGAAGATTACCGTCGTGCCGAACGACAACGCTTACGGCACAGCGATTATCAACATCGTTGCCAGCGACGGCGAGCTGACCGCGGAAGGCGCGTTCCAGCTCAAGGTCGTTTCGGTCAACGATACGCCCGAAGCTGCGGACGACGCCAAGACCGTGGAGGAAGCGGTTTCCTTAACAAGCGATACGACCCCGCGCAAGACGACCGCAACGATGTACTTAACCGACAACGATACGGACGTGGAGGACGCGACTCTCAAGATCGTCAAGATTGAGAACGTCTCCTATGGCACGGTGATCAACAACGGGGACGGAACCGTAACGATTTCCTGCAACGGCGACTATTCGGGCACGATTACCTTTGACTATACGGTCATGGACAAAAACGGCGCGAGCGCGAGCGCAAGCGCAACGCTGACCATTACGCCAATGAACGACCCGCCGAACGCCGTGGACGACAGCAAAACGATCAACGAGGACAATGCAATCTCTATCAACGTGCTCGGTAACGATACGGACGTGGAGACCGATACCCTCAGCGTGCTGTCGTTTGGCAATCCCGCGCACGGCACTGTGGTAACGGATGACGCGAACCTTCTTTACACGCCGGCAAAGGACTACAACGGCACGGATTCGTTCATCTATACCGTGAGCGACGGCCATGGCGGAACCGACACGGCGACGGTCTCGATTAAGATCAAGCCCGTCAACGACGCGCCGGAAATTGCAAAGCATTCCACAACTGCCGGTGAGTGGACGATGGACGAGGACTCCACCGCATCGTTCAACTTTGTTGTCAGCGATCCGGAAACGCAGGCAAGCAATCTGCTCATTACGATTCAGTCGAAGGATGCGTCAATCCTGTTGACCTCGCAGATCAAGCTCACGACGAATTCTGCAGGCTATAAGACCATCACCGTGCGTTCAAACGCGGATGCATATGGCGAAGTTCCCGTATACTTCCTGCTCAGCGACGGCCAGCTGACCACGCAAGCTACTTATTACATCACGATCAACGGCGTCAACGACGCGCCGGTTGCCGACGATCAGCTGCAGACGATTAAGGAGGATGGCACCGCTTCCTCCACGCTGACGGCGACGGATAAAGAGAATAACCCCCTGACTTACACGCTCGAAACCGCGCCCTTACACGGCACGGTGGAGATTGCGACGGGCGGCGCATATACCTACACGCCGAACTCCAACTGGTACGGAACGGATACGTTCGAATTCCTGGTGGACGACGCTCAAGACGAAAACCATTCCGACATCGGCATGGTCACGGTCATTGTCAAGCCGGAAAACGACGCGCCGAATGCGGTGAATGACACCGCCTTGACCGACGAGGACACGGCCGTGAGCATCAACGTGCTCGGCAACGATACGGACAGCGATTTGCCGGACGACACGCTGACCATTGCCTCGGTAACGCACCCCACAAAGGGGACTGCGGTGATTTCCGAAGGTAAGATTCTGTATACGCCAAATGCAAATCTCAACGGCACCGACACCTTCAGCTATACGGTTTCGGACGAGGACGGCAAAACCGACACCGCAACGGTGACGGTGACCATTGCTGCCGTCAACGATACGCCCAGCGGCGGGGACGACACCGCGACGGTTGACGAGGATCACAGCGTTACCATTCATGCCGCGGCCAACGACGACGTGGACGAAACCACCAATCCGGACATTGAGGACGTCACCGTTACGGACATTGGCACCGTCGCCCACGGCACGGCTTCCA
>JBDKTD010000090.1:0-2682 GCA_039680365.1 Clostridiaceae bacterium | reverse complement strand
GCTGTTTGACGGCGGCGACATTGCGCTTTTTCCAGCCGGTGCTCTTCGAAATGCGAGATACGTCCGCCGTCATTTTGCGTACAGCGGTGTAGTACTGCTGCGCGTGCGCTATGGCTTCCGGCGCGTCTTCATATAGAATCGCCCCCGAATGGCCGCCGAATTGGACGCTTGGCAGCGTCGCGCCTTCCGTCTTTAGGTCGCTAAGCATTTTCTCGCGAATCTGCTTTGTCCGCCCTTCAACGTCGACCACTGCGACCCAACGGCAGCGGCAGCGCGGGTGAACGGGAATATGCGGCGCGTCGTCGATGTCGTAGATACCTTTGTTTTCGTACGCATATGTACGGCAGCGCTCGCAGCGCCCCTCGTCGGGGCCGGGGACAAAGCGCACTTGCTTTACGCCAGCCGCCCTGTACGATTCCAACGCTGCCGTATTGTACGCGTTGCTGGTCTCCGTCATGACGAGGCGGTCGGCCATTTCGTAGCTGACGCCATAGTCGGCCATCAACTGCTTTTTGACCGCAGCGGGCGTTTTACCCCGGATGAGCATGTCCTCCATGTGCCCCTTCAGGTCGGAGGCCATTTTCTGGGTGTTCGTCCAGATTCGTTTACTGTACAGTTCGCCGCTCCAAGGCGTTTTCAAGTACTGGTTGATCACCGCGTCCGTTTGATGTGTCCAGCGGCCAGCTCCTGAAAGCGCGTCCATCGTGGTGCCGATCGTATCCTCGAACACCTTCCGGATCGTTTGCTCGACCGCCTTTTGCTGTGCGGTTTGGATCGCTGCGGCGTCGACGTCAATCTGCTGCAGGATTGCCTTATACTTGCTGTACTGCCAAAGCTGCGTCCGAGTAACCGATTCAGCGCCGCTGTCGATGATTTGCGCAAACAGCGCGTCGATCTCGGTTTTCATACGCTTTGACGCTTCGCGGTAAAGCTCTTGGACATACTTCAACCGATCGGCCGCCACGCGCTGCGCGGCTTCTTCGCTGAGCGCAGCCAACGTTTCCCAGTAAGTATCGGCCATATCGCTCACTCCCCATCAGCTGTGGGTACGGAATATCCGTCCTCCGCTTCGGCCTTGATTCGCTCGCGCTCCTCGGCGTATGTCGTTTCAACGGGCAGCAGGCCAACCTGCGTTTCTTTGCTCAGCAGAGTGCCGACTTTATTGAGCACGTCCGCAATTTCCGTGAAGTTCGCGGGAATATTGCGTTTGAACGTCATGGTAATGTCGGTGTATCGGTAAGTCCTGCCCTTGATTGACAGCACATTACAGATGAGCTCAATACGGCGTTGCAAACCCTTTCGGAACGCCCGCTCCTTTTTCGCGGCCACCGTTTCAAGCCCCATGAGCTTGTACTTGATGGCGACGCCGGAAGCGTTCGCGGCAAAATCCTGATCGGTCAGAGCCGGGGTTTTGCTAAATTTGTGGATGTCGGCGGCCAGACGTGTTTTCAGGTTCTCCTGTTGGGTATCGTTGACGGTTTTTACGACCCATTTGGCGTCGCCGCCCTCCGGAATAAGCAATACGCGATTATTCTTCATGGTACGTATCGCCTGCTCGCCTTCGGACGGCTTGTTTTGATCGTCCGGTTCGAACGAGATATCACCCATGCCAATGAGAGCCAGATAAGCATCAGCAAACGCCTCGACGTCGTTGATCGAATCGCTCTGGGTTGCGTCGTAAGCGTCGATCAATGAGAGGATCTGCTCGTAGTCACCAAGACCCATGCGATTGTTGTAATAAGGATTGATCGGTACCGCGCCGATGTGATGTTCGACAGGTTCGCCTTCTGCAGCCCATAGGCCGCCCTCATGGCGGTAAGTCTGGCATTGAATATCCGAATACAATACCGCGTATTCCGTGTGAACTCTTGTTAAAATATCGACGTTCTCCCAGAAACGGATACCATATAACAGCTCGCTTTCGACAGTGTCGTCAAAGATCAGCACGACGCCGCGCGGATCAATCGGAGTGAAACGGATGGCGCTGTCTTTGTCGATATATACCAGTTCTTCCGCGATTCCGAAGATACTGGCGTCTGTACCCAGCTCAGCGTTTCCCGCCGCCTCATCGTTGTACTTATTGATCTCCTGCAGAGTATCCAGCAATCCCTTGCCCGTAACAGTGGCAATCGCCTTTTTCAGTGCGTCGCGAACCGCTTCCGCTGCGCGCTGGAGTGCACCGCTTTTCGCTTCTAAGGATTCATCTGGTACGGAGCTTGAATAGGCGATCGCTTCGCCGAGAAAATAGCCGACGTTGATGTCGGTGATGTAGTTGCCGTACGGGTGTACGGCTTTGTTGTTGGGTTTTCCCTCAGGTCCAGTCCGGCGGGTGATTTTCTGCCTGCCGACATAATAGTCGTAGAGCTTTTTCATCCGGGGCAGTTCTTTTGTCTTGAAGTCGGCGATATATGCGCCCATGCGCTGCGGCGTCATTGGCGTATCCTTGCTCATGCGATAGGTCAGCATTTAGATCGTTACCTCACAATCCCAGCGCCGTTTTGCTCATTGTCCGGAGCGCGTTGGCGCGTTTGGTCTGGATCGTCTCCGCGATCCCAGTCGTTGCGTCGGGAGCGTCGTCGTGCGGGTTGCGCCCTTCCGCCTGGTACGTTGTCATGGCGGTGTAGTATTCCGGCCAACGGCTTTGCCAGTCTGCCGGGAAAAGCACATCATGCATAACGCAGC
>JBDKTD010000078.1:0-27085 GCA_039680365.1 Clostridiaceae bacterium | reverse complement strand
TCGGTTCTTGGCAGCATGCTCATCGACGCAAACGCGCTCGAGATCAGTCTTGAGCAGCTGCGCGAGGAGGATTTTTACGTGCCCGCCAACGCCGTTATCTTTGCCGCCATGCGGGATATCCGCTCTTCGGGGGATGCTGTCGACCTCGTGACGCTCTCTACCGAACTGGAGCGGCATAACCGCCTGGAACAGGCGGGGGGACTGACGTATTTAACCGATCTGGTGACGTTTGTGCCGACGGCGGCGAATGTCCAGAACTATATTGAACTGGTCGAAACCAAGAGCGTCCAGCGCCAGCTCATCCGCGCGGGCGGCGAGATCATCCGCGACGGCATGGACGACGAACGGGAGCTGGAAGATACGCTCAACGCCGCCGAGCGGCGCATCTACGACATCTCCATGCGCAAGTCCCAGGGTTCGTTGATCCCCATCGATCAAATCGTGCCGCAGGCATATAACCTTATTGGCGAACTTGCACAGCGGCATGGCAAGATTACGGGCGTGGCCAGCGGCTTTACCGAACTCGACCGCATGACCAACGGTTTCCAGAAGAGCGATTTGATCATCGTTGCGAGCCGCCCGGCCATGGGTAAATCGAGCTTTGCCATGAACATTGCCCAGTACGCCGCGCTGCACGACGCACGCACAGCGGTCGTGTTCAGCTTGGAAATGAGCGCCGAACAGCTCGTGATGCGCATGCTCTGCACGGAGGCTTCGGTCGATTCCCAGCGCATCAAGGAAGGTTTGATCGGCAACTCCGAGATGGGGCAGCTCATGGAAGTTATGGATCCGATGAGCCGCGCGAGAATTTATATTGACGATACGAGCGGAGCGACGGTGCCGATTATCCGCAGCAAATGCCGCCGCCTGAACGCGCGCAGCGGGCTGGATCTCGTGATTATCGACTATCTCCAGCTCATGCAGTCTTCCGGCGGGCGCAAAAGCGACAACCGCATGCAGGAAATTTCCGATATGACGCGGCAGTTCAAGCTGCTCGCGCGCGAGCTCAACGTGCCGATCGTTCTGCTCTGCCAGCTCAACCGCGGCCCGGATCAGCGCACCGACCACCGGCCGGTCATCTCCGACCTTCGCGAGAGCGGTTCCATTGAGCAGGACGCGGACATGGTCATTCTGCTGTACCGCCCGGCCGCCTATCTGGATACGCCGGAGTATGAAAGCGGCGACAACACCAGCCAAATCATCATTGCCAAACACCGCCACGGCTCGACCGGTGTGGTCAAGCTGCTCTGGCAGGGCGAATATACGCGCTTCCGTTCGATTGCGCACGCGGAATAAAAGCGCTCGGCAAAGAACGAGGGAATGGAAAAACGATGAAAAATCAGGATATGTTTGAATCGCTTGACGCTACTCTTGCGGCAAAGCTCTTTACGGAAACGGTTTACCCATGGGAAGTGCTGCCAAAGATCAAGGCGTTTGTACGCGCTCTGGGCCCGACGCTCGACCCGGCGGAATACGACAACCCCTCCGAAGAAGTCTGGATCCATAAGAGCGTCAAGCGCTACCCCAACGTGTATATCGAGGGGCCAGCCATCATCTGCGCGGAAACCGAACTCCGCCCCGGCGCGTTTCTCCGCGGGAGCGTGCTGGTTGGCAAATCGTGCGTCGTCGGCAATTCGACGGAGCTCAAGAATTGCATCCTCTTCGACCATGTGCAGGTGCCGCACTACAACTATGTTGGCGACAGCATCCTCGGTAGCTATGCGCATATGGGCGCGGGGGCGATCTGCTCCAACGTCAAGAGCGACAAGACGAACGTTGTCGTGCGCGGCGATCTCACAATAGAAACGGGTCTGCGCAAGTTCGGCGCGATCCTTGGCGATCATGTGGAAGTCGGCTGCGGCAGCGTGCTGAACCCCGGAACGGTGCTTGAACCGCACGTCTCCGTTTATCCCCTTTCCAATGTGCGCGGCGTTGTCCGGCGCGGGCACATCTTCAAAGCTCAAGGCAACGTCGTCCAGCGAATCTAGCTTTTATCCGCCCGCGTTTTGGCAGAAACAACCTGCTGAGCGGGCGGTTTTTTTACGGTTTTTTACGCTGGAAAGCGTACATTTTTCGGCTGCGGCGAGCGGAAAAAGCATATCTTATTACCGATGACGGAAGAAATGTGAAAACCTCGCAACATTCCGCACAAACTTGTTTTTCGGGGGAACCCTTTCGGTATAATAAGCGTATGATTTATTTTCGGCATCACTCCAGACTGCTGACGTTTCGCAGACCGCAAGGCGCGGTTCCCTGCCAAAGCAGCGTGCATATAGAAGCGGAATGCGGCGATCCGGGCGCGCGCGTCCAGATTCGCCTGTACCATCAAAACGGCACCGAGTCGTTCTTCGATCTGTGCGTCAACGGCGGAAGGGCGGTGGCGGATCTGCCGATGCCGGAGAAGCCCTGTTTGGTTTGGTACTACTTCATCATCCGCCTGCAGAACGGGCAAACGCTCTACTACGGCGCGGACAGCGGCGAAGGCGCGCTCCAGCAGAACGAACCGCGCGCGTACCAGATCACCGTTTACGACTGCGCGTTTGAAACGCCCGAAAGCTGGCGCGAGGGAATCGTTTACCAGATTTTCCCCGACCGGTTCCGGCGCAGCAGCTGGGAAGATTTTCGTTCCCGAGCGCGTTACCATGTTGAAAAAGGCCGGTTTTTACGCGTACACGACCGCTGGAGCGAGGACGTGCTCTATACGCCCTCGGTGGGGCAGAGCGAATACGAACCGAACGACTTTTTCGGCGGGGACTGCAACGGCATCCGCGAAAAACTGCCGTATCTCAAAGACCTCGGCGTGACGGCGCTCTATCTCAACCCGATTTTTGAGTCCGCAAGCAACCACCGTTATGATACGGCGGACTACCATAAGATCGACCCGATCTTTGGAACCGAAGAGGAGTTTGCCGCTCTCTGCCGCGAGGCAAAGGAGCTCGGAATTCGCGTCATGCTGGACGGCGTGTTCTCCCACACGGGCGCGGACAGCCGGTATTTCGACAAGTTTTCGCGCTATGAGGACGTCGGCGCTTACGAGAGCGAAGATTCGCCTTATCGCAAATGGTATACCTTTAAAGGCGACTGCAACCATTACGATTGTTGGTGGGGCTTCCCGACTCTACCGAACGTTATTGAGCTTGAGCCAAGTTACAGCTCGTTTATCGCGGGCGAAGACGGCGTACTCAACCACTGGGCGCGCGCGGGCGCACACGACTGGCGGCTGGACGTCGCGGACGAGCTGCCGGACGAGTTTATTCGCATTCTCCGCAGACGCATCAAGCAAAACGATCCGGAAGGCGTGCTGCTAGGCGAAGTTTGGGAGGACTGCTCCAACAAATACGGCCCGGAAGGACGGCGCGGCTACGTCAGCGGGGACGAGCTGGATTCCGCTATGAACTATCCGTTCACGGATGCGGTGATTCGGTTTCTAACCGGGCATATCGACGCTTACGCGCTCGACGAGGCGCTGCAGACGCTGCGCGAGCATTACCCCAAGCCGTTTTACGACGCGTGCCTCAACCTGATCTCCTCGCACGATAGTATTCGCGCGGCAACCGCGCTGGCGGGCGCGCCGGATCGAAACGCCGTTTCCCGCAAGATGCAGGCGGCGTTTTGCCCCAGCGAACAGGAGAAGCAGAAAGGCTATCGCAGACTGGTTCTGGCAACCGCGCTGCAGATGGCGCTGCCGGGGGTTCCCTGCGTGTACTATGGCGACGAAGCAGGCATGACCGGCATGGCCGACCCATTTAACCGCGGAACCTACCCCTGGGGCGCGGAGAACCCGGAGACGATGGCGGCCTTTGAGGCGTTGATGCATGCCAGACGGGACGTTCTTTCGCTCAAACGCGGGCTCTGCCGCATGGGGGCGCTCTCGCCGGAAGTCTTTGCACTGATTCGCTATCTGCCAGAAAGCGGACAGACCGCGCTTTTGATGCTCAACCGTTCCGAACGCGAGCAGAGCGTGAGCTTCCGCCCCGAATGGCTCCAGCAGGGCCCGGATGGCGAAACGGACGTTTCACTGCCGCAGCAGATGACGGACGTTCTTTCGGGAGACGCAATTTACGCCGAACACGGAGAATGCAAAGCGATCCTGCCGCCGCTGACCGCCCGGCTATGGATTGGCTGACCTGTATAAAACAGACTGGACGCCGGGAGCAGACCGGCACAAGAAAAAGAGGGATTCGTATGTTTCAACGGCAGCAAAAATACTTGGACGATCTGAACCGCGCGCTCTTGATAGCGGCGCTGGTATTGTCGATTATCGGCCTGTTCTTCTTTAAGTTCGGCAGCTGGCCGCGCTATGTGGTAACCGGCCTTGCGGCGGCGCTGTTAATACTGCTCGTGCTGCGGATGTTCAGCAAGGACACGTCCAAGCGGTACCGCGAGAACATGAAGTACTTAACCGTCGTCACCGCGATTGGCAGCTGGTTTAAACGGACGTTTTCGCGCAGCGCTTCCAACGGTTCCACGGTGAAAACGCACCGCGCGCACAAGGCGAAAAAGAACCCGACCTGGAGCGAAATTAAGCAGTATAAATACATGATCTGCCCGCAGTGCACCCAACGCCTCCGCGTTCCGCGCGGCAAGGGGCGCATCCGCGTGACCTGCACGCGCTGCGGCAACGTGTTTGAAACCAAAAGTTGATTTGGTCAAAGGAAGTTTGGCGGAAAAAGTGAATTTGCGGCAAAATACACGCGAAAACTATTGCATTTTTGCAAAGTATGATATACTAGTAAAACAGTAGTGATTATACTGAACTCAAGTATTGAAATATTCGGAGGGAACAGACTATGCAGGCAACCAAAGAGATGCTCATTCAGCAGGTGATCGAGCTGGACGAAGGCACCGCGGAGATTTTGATGAACTCGGGCATGCACTGCCTCGGCTGCGCAATGGCGCATGGCGAATCGATTGAGCAGGCTTGCGCGGTGCGCGGCATCGACGTTGACCAGCTGATTGGCGAAATCAACGCGTACCTGGCGGCGAAATAACCGCAGCGAAAGCGAAAAAAGAAAGCGGCCGTCCGTCGTGGCGGCTGTTTTTCTGCCCCGGTCAAGCGGAAAAAGCGCGAAAAACCGCGCTTTCTGACACAATCGTTTACAAGAACGGGGCAAAATAAAATGGAATCACGCGGCGTTCCATGATAAAATACCATGGAAAGCGCGAATCGGAGGGTGAATGTTCGGCTATATCCGGCCGTTGGAATGCGAATTAAAGGTGCGCGAGCAGGCGGAATACCGCGCGTTTTACTGCGGCCTTTGCAAGACCATCGGCAAACGCTATGGCACGCTGGAACGGCTGACCCTGAGCTACGACTGCGCGTTTCTCGCGGCGTTTCTGCACGCGCTGACCAATGGAGCTTCGTTTACGCGCGGCAACTGCGGCCCGCGCTGCTACCGCGGCAAACGACCGATAGCGAACGCATCCCCCGAACTGGACTACGCGGCGGATATCAACGTACTGCTGGCCTACTACAAAGCGGGCGACGACGCGGCGGACGACAAACAGGCGCTCAAGGCCGCTTCCCAACTCGCGCTCAAACGCGCGTACCGGAAGGCCGCGAGGCGGCACCCCGCGCTGGAAGCGGAACTGCGGGAGAACATCCAGCAGCTGAATCTGTTCGAACGGCAGAAGATCGCTTCCACGGACGAGCCAAGCGACGCTTCCGGGCAGATCCTCGCCGCCGTGATACGGCACGCGCCCATGCTGCCGGACAGCGAGCAGGTCGCCTGCGGATGGATGTTTTACAACCTCGGCAAATGGGTGTATCTCATCGACGCGTGGGACGACCGCGAAAAGGACGAAAAGCGGGGCGGCTACAACCCCTTCGTTCTCGGTAAAATGAGCGCCGAGGACGCGGAATTTTTGCTTAACATTACGCAGAGCGAAGCGGAGAAGGGCTATAACCTGATTACGTTTCATACGCCGAGCGGACTGATGGATAATATCATGCGGCTGGGACTGGACGCCGTGCAGCGGCGCGTGCTGAAGAAAGAATGCGCCAACGCGGTGGAAATGCCGCCGAAACCGGAGTAAGGAGAGAACGGATGAACCCCTATAAAGTTCTGGGTGTCAGCGAAAACGCCTCGCAGGAGGAAATTCGCGCCGCGTATCTGGAGCTGGTCAAGAAGTACCACCCGGATAAATACACGGATAACCCCCTCAAGGAACTGGCCGGAGAAAAATTGAAGGAAATCAACCAAGCCTACGAGATGCTCACAAAAAAGCAGACCTCCTCCGGCTCTTCCGGCGCATACGGCTCCGGCGGCTCCTATGGTTCTTACGGCTCCTACGGTTCCGGCGCTTATTCCGCGGGCGGATCGTCCCGCGCCGGCGGTTCCGCATACAGCGGGCCGAACGCGGCGGAGTTCAACCGCGCGCGCTCGTTTATCAACCAAAACAACCTCAACGCAGCACGGACGATTCTGGACGGTCCCAATATTGCGCATAACGCAGAGTGGAACTATCTCTATGGCGTGATCTATCTGCGCCAGGGCTGGTACGAAAAGGCTTACGCCTGCATCAGCAAGGCTTACGAGATGGAGCCGGACAATCCCGACTATCGCAACGCTTACGTTTCGCTGAACAATTCCGGACGGGCATACAACCGCGGAACCGGCGGAAACTTTGACGCTTCTCCCTGCTGCGATATCTGCTCGGCACTGATGTGCCTCAACTGCTGCTGTGGCGGCGACTGCTCCTGATCTATCGTTTCTTATCAAGCGCCCGCAAGGGCGCTTTTTTTGTTTCTGCAAAAAATACTTGGCAAAATGTAAAAAATACTTGACATGATGTAGAAAATATAATATAAAGTGTATGAAATAAATGACGTTATGTCAAGGAGAGAAACCAACCATGTCATACCAACAGAAAAAAGCCGTCGTTTCCACCGCAACAGGGTTGTTGCTGTTGGCGGCCTATATCCTCACCGTCGTGAGCAGACTGCGCGCGGGGCTTGCCGCGCCGGACGATCTGAAGTTCTGGGCGGGAACGATGCTGATCTTTATCGGCGTTGGAATCGTCGCGACCATCGTAATTCAGATCGTCTTCCATATCCTTTTCTCGGTTTCGGTTGCCGTGAAAGTAAAAATCGAGCAGGGTGACTGCGAAAACCCTAAGATCGACCGCCTGATTGCGCGCGAAATGGTGGAAGACGAAATGGATAAGCTCATTGAGCTCAAGTCCTCGCGCGTGGGCTACGGAATCGGCGGCGCTGGATTTCTCGCCGGGCTGATCTGCCTTGTCTGCGGGCTGCCCGCCGCCGTAATGATCAACATCCTCTACGGCGCGTTCAGTCTTGGCACGGCGACCGAAGGAATTGCGCAGCTGTATTACTACAAGAGGGGGCTTCGCAATGGGCAGAAAAACTGAACCGGGCAACGTCAAAGTTGAGCTGAACGAACCTTATATCACAAACCAAATCCGCACACTTCGCTTTTTTGCAAATGAAATGACGCAGCAGGAGCTGGCCGAAAAAGCGGGCGCGTCCCGCCAGACAATCGTTGCCATTGAAGCGGGAAAGTATTCGCCTTCGCTGGAACTGGCGTTTAAAATCGCGGCGGCATTCGGTGTGCCGATTACAGACGTTTTTACATACCACACTGCGGAAGACGCGGAACGGGAAACGAAATGAAGAGCTGGATCGTCGTTCATTCGTGGCACCATAACAGCACGGCGAAGGTTGCAGAAGCGATGGCGAACGTGCTCCGCGCGGAGATAAAGACGACGCTGACGACAGACGCTTCCGAGTTTGCGCAAGCCGGTCTGCTCGGCTTTGGCGCGGGCATTGACAGCGGAGCGCATTACGCCGAACTGCTGGCATTTGCTAAAACTCTGCCGGACGCGCCGGGGCGGAAGTGCTTCCTGTTTTCCACCTGCGGCGTGTACACCGAAGATAAGATGCAAACCGACCATGCCGCCCTGCGCGCCATATTGGAAGGCAAAGGCTATCTTGTTCTGGGTGACTTCAGTTGCCCGGGGTTCAACACCAACAGCTTTTTGAAATACCTTGGCGGCATGAACAAGGACAGGCCGAACGCTGTCGACCTTGCCCGCGCGGGAGAGTTTGCACGCAGGATGGCAACCATTGCGTTGGAAAGGGAAGGCGCATGAGAGCGTTGACCCTCATAGGCAGCGTCTTTACGGCGGGCTTCGGCGTTTGGCACTTCTTTGTACCGAAAGGCTGGAACTGGTACTCGTACATCGCGCCGGAAGCGACGGAACTGGTGACGGCCATCCGCGCGATCAATGTGTTTTTCTCGTTGAGCCTCGTGCTGTTCGCCGTTGTCGATGTTCTGATCGTATTTGGCGCGAAAAATCGCTACGCAAGCGTCGTTCTGCTTACGGCCACGGCCGCGCTCTGGGCGGTGCGGTGCGCCATGCAGGTAATCTATCCGCAGGGTTCGATCAACCCCGCGCTTCAGTACGGCATGCTCGCGGCGTTTCTGCTGATCTTCGCCTGCTTTGTATCCGCCGCACTTCTGGCGGCGTTCGGAAAGTAATCCTGATTATAAAGAACTTCGAACCGGCAATAAAAAAGCGCTCGTGTGAGCGTTTTTTTCATTTCATTCGGCTGTAACGACAAAATCGCAGCTTTGTTTGACGTCAAACGCTGCAAAATACTTGTGCTCCAGCGGAATCCAGCGGCTCTCAAAGAGCTGAAGCATCTCCTTGCCGTTGCGAGAAAGGATGCGCGCGCGCTGGAGCGCGGGGGCGATTTGATAGAACACTTTGATATCGTAGTGCGGTTTAAGTAAGGGATGCAGACTGTAAGCGCCTTCGATGATGGAAACAGAGCGCGGAGCGATCTCCACGGGCGGGAGAAGCTCGTCCAGATGGCAGTCGTAGCGCTCCAAGAAGACAGCTTCGCCCGCGAGAAGGTGCGGCAGAACGTCCCGAATAAACCGCTCAATATCCACGTTTCCGCCCGGAGTTGACAGCCGTTCGGGCGTGCGCATGTGCGGCTGCAGAAAGAAGTCGTCCATGTGGAAAACGGTAGCACTCAGCCGTTCGGCGAGCAGTCTTGCGGCGGTGGACTTGCCGGAAGCGCTTTGACCGTCGATGGCGATCAGTACGCGCGGTTGTGTTTGAAGCAGCTGGATTGCGCGGCTTGCGATTGCTTCAATCGCCTGTTCGGGGGTAAGTTCCGATTGGTTTGAAATCATATTGTCTCCTGTTAAATTTGTGTTTCGCTGGAAAGGGAGTGGAGGAATTTCGCACAGGCGAGCAAATCCGCCGCTCCGCCGGGGCTGGCGTGCCAGAGGCGGCATTGTTCGCCCAGTGCGCGGATTTCGACGGACAAATCCTCGCCGCCTGCGGGATGCGCGTCCGCAATCGCTCGCGCGGTTTGCCGGAGTTCGCGCGCGACCGCTTCTCCGCAGCGAGCGAGGACGTTTGCGTCCTCCAAGTGTTCGATCAAACGCAGTAGGACGATGAGCCACGCGCCGGATTCCGAAGCGCCCGCCTTCAGCGCGGATTGATACGCGGGCAGAGCGATTTGGGTCACGCTCGGGTAGCCCGCCTCCGCTTCTCCGCGCGCGCCCTTTGCGCCGTAGCGGGTAAACGCACGCCCTGCGGATTCGCCCAGTTCGCGGGTGACGCCCTGGCAGACCAGCGCCGCATCCCGCGCAAGTTCCTCCGCCGCAAGAGCCGCGCCGTTTACGCTTCTGCGCCCGGCTGCGTAACAGAGAACGCCCATTAGGAAGACGGCGCCCTTATGCGTATTGACGCCGGAGGTTGCGGAAAACATGGCGGACTCCGCTTCCAAGCCGTCCTGCCGGATGGCGGAAAGCCTGCCTTCAGGTGGAAGGGCGCAATCCTCCGCGCCGTTCCGGGCAAAGCGCAAGAAAAACGGCTGGATTGCTTCCGCGCTTTTGAGCAGCAGCGACAAGTCCATATCCGCATGTGCGCCGGAGCCTTCCGCGTCCACAAGACCCGGTTTTGGGGACAACCGCGCTTCGAACACGAGAGCCTCGTACGCAAGAGATCCGATTCGCTCCGGTGAAATGCTCATAGCGCGTGCTCCCGAATGTACGCGAGCGTCGAGCTCGGCACCAGCTGGGCAATGGAAGCGTAATCGCGCGCCTGCCAGAGCGCGCGCACCCGCGAGGCGGAGATGGGCTCGCCGCAAAAGAGCTTTCGGGGAATCACGCGGACGTATATTCCGTGCGCGGGCAGAATGGAGAGCAGCGCTTCGTTATAAGCAGCGGTCATGGGGTCGAGCGGCTCCTCGCCGACAAAACGTGTTTTTATGCCGCAGGTGGGCGCAATCTGCTCGGCAAAGAGTGTTGCGTCCAGACGCGCGTGCGCGGACGCCGCATCGGTTTTGTTCTTGAAAAAGTAGTCCGGAAACGTCGCGCTGGAGATCACATACGCCCCACCGGGGCAGACGGAAACGTTCGGCAGATCGGCGCAGCCCTGGCGCACCAGCAGCAGCCGAACGTCCGACGGGACATGCGCCGCGTCCTTGGACAGCACGAGCACAAGCAGACGGTCACAGCGCGCTGCCGCGGTTTCCACGAGGTACCGGTGCCCGTTTGTAAACGGGTCGGCGTTCATCACGATGGCGCCGTCCGCCTTGGGCAACTGAGCGAGAAACCGCTGGAGACCGTCACGTCGGCTTTCGAGCAGGGCGGCGTCCTCGGTTTTAACGCGCTCGTAAAAGCAGAGGGAGGCAAAGAGCGGAGCGTAAGCGGGTTTTGTGACCACAAAGACGTTGTCCACGCCGCCATTTTTGAGTTCTTGATACAGGTGCGTTGCCAGCATCGGCAGCAGACCTTCGCCCTGCGCCTCGTTGGCAACCGCGAGAGAACGGATGGCGTCGTCCGCAATTCCGCCGAGCGCGAGAACCGTTTCACCTTCAAACACCCCGACAAGGCGCGTAATCCCCGCGTCGAGCCGGATGCCCGCGCGCCAATAGAACGCGTCGATTGCGGCGCGGTCGCGGGTCAAATCCAGCGTGCGAATTTCCATGGCGTCTCCCAAATTATTTGGTTACTCCGCGTCCTGCGGCAGTGTGTTCACGAGTTAAAGAAATGCGGTTTGCACGTCCTCCGACGTATGCAGGCGGCGGTAAGCGCAGGCGCGTCCCGCTTTACCGCAGACGATGCAGCAGCGCTCCGGGACGCCGATATCCTCGCGGGAAAGATGCGCGCCTTTCGGTGAGATCACATCCATATCCCAGAGCCGCCCGTAAGGGGCTTTGGATTCCAGCTTA
Organism: Clostridiaceae bacterium; assembly: GCA_039680365.1. Classification (GTDB taxonomy): domain Bacteria; phylum Bacillota; class Clostridia; order Christensenellales; family CAG-138; genus UBA7703. The sequence continues at coordinate 15,870 of JBDKTD010000078.1, read as the reverse complement.
ACAAGCTCCATCTTCAAAAACGAAGCGTCGGTTTTGAGGACGATATAGGCTTCGTAACCCGTAATGGGTTCTCGCGCTTCATAGAACAGCGGGACGAGCTCGTACCGGCGAAAAAAGTCGCCCAGCGCGCGAATTCCGGCGGAAAACAGCCGCGCAGCTTCCGGCGTCGTTTTGTCGGCGCCGGGAATAACAACGGTAAATACAACAAGGCACGCGCCCGAGTACCGCGTGAACAGTTTTTTTTCGTAAGATGCGCGTTCGTCGCGCGCTTTGAGCAAGTCTTCCAGCATAATATCCATACTCGCATTATACCATACGGCGGCGGACGGAGAAGAGGATTCGTTTTTACATAATAATGCAAGAAAAGAGCGAGTTATTCACCTGCTCCCGCGCTGCGCCATTCCGCCGGAACCGAGCGAAAAACGCAGGAAATCCTGATATTGTGTGGGTGTATACAACAATACAGGCATGCCGCACATTTGTATATATTCTGTGCAATCGCGCGTTTTCTCTTGTCAAGGCGACTGCATACTAGTATGATTATGCATAGAGACAGATCGAAGAAAAAGGACGGATCAACATGCAGATCAAAGCATCCGCATCCGCCGGAACCATGGAATCCGGCGATATCTTCATTGAAATCGAACCCGGCGAAAAAAAAGAAGTGGAAGTCGTGCTCAAAAGCTCCGTAGCCAACGAGTTCGGCAAGCAGATCGTAAAAACAATACAAAGCGCTGCAGCCGCGTTCGGGCTGGAATACGCAGTGGTTAACGCCGTGGATAAGGGCGCGCTGGACTGCACGATTCGCGCGCGCGTCACCGCCGCCTGTCAGCGGGCAACGGGGGAGACCGCGTTTGACTGGGGGCGGGAAGCATGATGAAACTCCGCAGAACCATGCTGTTCGTGCCGGGCAACAACCCCGGCATGATGAGCGACGCGCATATCTACGGCAGCGACGCGCTGATGTTCGATTTGGAAGATTCCGTCTCTCTGGGCGAAAAGGATGCGGCGCGCCTGCTGGTCTACCACGCGCTGAAGACGATCCATTACGGGGAGTGCGAAAAGGTCGTGCGCGTCAACCCGCTGAACACGCCCTACGGCAAAGCGGATATCGAGGCGATGGTGGCCGCGGGCGCGGAGGTCATCCGCCTGCCCAAGACGGAAACCGCGCAGGATATTTGGGACACGGAAGAGGAGATTCTGCGCGCGGAACGGAAGTTTGGCGTTCTGGACGGAAAGACCCGCATGATGGCAGCCATCGAGGGCGCGCTGGGGGTCGTCAACGCATACGCCATCGCAAACGCGAGCAAGCGCCTGATCGGCATTGCGCTCGGCGCGGAGGACTACTGCGCCAACCTGAAAACCACGCGTTCCAAGGAAGGCAGCGAGCTCTTTTACGCGCGTTCGGCCATCGTGGTTGCGGCGCGCGCGGCGGGAATCGACGCCATAGACACCGTGTTTTCGGATGTGAACGACGAAGAACAGCTCGTCAAGGAGACCCAGGCGGTCAAGCAGCTCGGCTTCGACGGAAAGAGCGTGATTAACCCGCGCCAGATCAAACCGGTGCATAAGGTATTTACGCCAACGCCCATGGAGGTGCAAAAAGCCCTGCGTATTATGGAAGCGGGCAAACAGGCGGAAGCGCGCGGCAGCGGCGTCGTTGCGCTGGACGGAAAGATGATTGACCGTCCCGTGATTCTCCGCGCGGAGCGCTGTCTGGAACTGGCCATGGCATCCCGCGTGATGTTCGAGGGGGAAGAACTATGAAACGGCAGGATTTTTCGGCGGAGATCGCCGCGTTCGGCAAAAAGCCGTATGTTCCGGGCGAAAACCCGCGCTTAACGGAGAAGGACGCTTCGTCGCTCAAGGACCGTATGGCGCGCGAAAACAAGATTGTCGAGAGCCTTGAAAAGGCAGTTGAACTCGTCGGCCTGAAAGACGGCATGACGATTTCGTTCCACCATCATTTCCGTAACGGCGACCATATCGTCAACATGGTGCTCGATACGCTGGCGAAGATGGGTTTTCGGGACTTGACTGTTGCGGCCTCCAGCCTTTCGGACGTGCATAAGCCGATGATACGGCATATCCAGAACGGCGTTGTGCGGCGGATCGAAACCTCCGGCTGCCGGGGCGATCTTGCAGCGGCAATTTCACACGGACTGATGGACGAACCGATGATCTTTCGCTCCCACGGCGGGCGTGCGGCGGCGATTGAAGAAAACGAAGTGCATATTGACGTTGCGTTTCTCGGCGCTTCAAGCTGTGACCCGTTCGGCAACGCCAACGGCTACTCGCGCGAGAGCGAAGGAAAATCCATGTGCGGCTCTCTCGGCTACGCGCGCGTGGACGCGCAGTATGCCGACAACGTCATCGTGCTGACCGATAATATCGTAAGCTACCCCAACGTGCCGTTCGGCATTTCCGCGCGTCTCGTGGACTATATCGTGCCCGTTGAGGAAGTGGGCGACGCGGCAAAGATCATGACCGGAGCTACGCGTTATACGACCAACCCGCACGATTTGATGATTGCCGAGACCACGGCGGATATCATCGTCCACTCCGGGTATTTTTACGACGGGTTCTCGCTGCAGACCGGTTCCGGCGGCGCTTCGCTGGCGGTGACGCGCTTCTTAAGAGAAGCGATGCTGGAGCGGAACGTTACCGCGAGCTTCGCGCTGGGCGGTATTACGGGCGCCATGGTCAAGCTGCACGAAGAAGGGCTGATTCGCCGTCTGCTGGACGTGCAGAGTTTCGATCTGGACGCGGCGCAGTCGCTCAAGAACAACCGTTTCCATCAACAGATCGACGCGAACTACTACGCAAACCCTTACCGGCGAGGAGCTGCGGTTAACCAGCTGGACGTGGTCGTGCTCTCCGCACTGGAGGTGGATACCGACTTCAACGTAAACGTGCTGACCGGTTCGGACGGCATGATTCGCGGCGCGGTCGGCGGACATCCGGATACGGCGGCGGGGGCGGCGCTGGCAATCGTGGTCTGCCCGCTGATGCGCGGCCGCATGCCCTGCGTACGCGAGCGGGTGAACACCATCGTCACTCCGGGGGACACGGTGGATATCGTGGTGACCGATCAGGGCGTTGCGGTCAATCCGAAACGGCCGGAGGTTGCCGAGCGGCTGGAGCGCGCGCATTTTAAGATTTCCTCTATCGAGGAACTTGCGCGGCGCGCCGAGCGTATCACCGGCAAGCCGGAGCCGCTGCCCTACGGTAAAAAGATCGTCGGTCTTTGCACCTACCGCGACGGCAGCGTTATCGACGTGATCCGCGAGATTGTTGAGTAGATTCACAGAAAAAGAGCTCCTTTCGACAAGAAAGGAGCCTTTTTTTACCTACAATATGGAAACCCGATCAGTGTTCGATTCTTGGAGAACGCTCCGGCACTTGAACAAATAAGCAGAGATGATTTCGTTCTGAACATGATTACCAGAGCATTTGGGTGGCAATCAGGACTGTAGTTTCAGCTTCCTCACACTGCGCGTAATCAACGGTGGGGTCGTCGCCAGTATAAGCAAAACGCTCCGCATTCGCGCGCACCATGGGATGAACGCTAACTGCCCCGCAGTTGGGGCATTGTCCGGCGGGGACGTGGATTACGGTCTTTAGTGCGTTGTGGATGAAAACCGGAATATCCGTCAGCATTGGCCGCATTCGTTTACCGCAACGGCTGCATTTCATTTCCGCATCCTCCTATGCGCGCTTTCTGTAGGCTTGAACCGAGAGCATGCAGGACGCTGAAAGAACGGCGAAACTCAAGAGGATACACCCGGCGATTACAGCGTTCGGATTCATCATGAGATGCTCGATTATGCGAAATACCGCGGGGAGAAGGGTAGGGGATACAACAAGCGCCATGACTGCAAGAAAGGGCAGAAATGACCATCTCTTCGCCTTTGAATAACCCATTTTGAAAAACAACGGACTTTGCATTCCAATGATGACGGAGAAAACAAGGAGCGATACGGAAAATCCAAGCAAAGCGTCTGAAAAGTCGATTTGCCGGTTGAGTATCAGCGAGATGACGGAGTGGATAACCAACGCCGCCGCATAGGTAAGAAAGAAGTTCAGCAGCATGTAAAGATATCGACCCGCCACGATCTCTCTCAAGCGCATCGAAACCGAACCATACAGCTGATCAAGGTTATTCTTTTCCTGCAAAACAAAGATGCTGGACAGAAAAAGAGCCGTAAACCATGCGGCATTGAGACACAGCACCATGACGGAGGAGCCCATAAATTCAAACATGATCACGATCACTACAAGCGACAAGTACATTACGAGCTGCGATTTCATTGTCAAAAAATCAAGCCGAATCATTTTCAACGTGCCGCTCATTTCGCAAAGCCTCCTTTGCTCATACGGATGATAATATCATCGATCGTGGCGCCGTCCAGAATACAGTTAGCAGGTTCATTCCAATCGCCGGTACGAATCAGCCCATCGAATCCTAGTTCGGTTTTGCGCAAGCCAATAACGGCTTTTTCCAGCTCTGGGGTTAAATCTGACAGTCCGCCTTTGATCATACGATAACTGGTCAATAGATCGCTCGTACTGCCGGTATACACCAGTTTGCCCTGGCTGATATAGGTGATGTAATCCGCAATCCGCTCCAAATCCGAGGAAATATGCGTCGAAAACAAAACGCTGTGCTCCCCGTCCTGGATGTAGTTCTGTACAATTTCTAAAAACTCATCGCGCGCCGATGGATCAAGTCCGCTCGTCGGCTCGTCGAGAATCAGCAGCTTTGCGTTGTGCGAAAAAGCACAGGAAAGCATTAATTTAAGCTGCATTCCCCGCGAGAAAGCGCCTACTTTTTTGTTCAATGGCAAGCTGAAGCGCTCCAGCATACTTTGAAAAACCTCGTGCCGCCAATCTTTGTAAAAACCGGAAACGGCGTGCTCGGTGTCCTTCGGCGTCCAGCTCTCCACATAAAAAGAACGGCCAAACACAACGCCGATATCCTGCTTGATATCGCTTTCGAACTTGACGCTGTCTTTTCCGAACACAGTGACGCTTCCGGCGTCAATTTCAAGCATGTTCAGTATCAGCTGTATAGTAGTGGTTTTTCCGGCGCCGTTCGGGCCGACCAAACCCATAATATAACCTTTGGGTAATGTGAAATTCAGTTGTTCCAACTGAAATCCCGGGAAGCTTTTGCAGAGTCCTTTGATTTCCAAACAGTTCTCAGTCATTTTGAACCTCCAGTAATAAATGCAGCAAGGCGATGGTTTCGTCGCTGGTCATTTGAGCGCGCTGTGAAGCTTGAATTGCGCTGGTTAAGTGCCGCTCTACTTCTCGTATCATCTGTTCGCGGATCAAATCCGAACCGCGCGGCATGACGAAAAACCCTTTCCCTTGCTGACTTGTAAGAAAGCCCTCTTCTTCAAGTTCGTTATAGGCGCGCGTTGTGGTTAAAACGCTGATCCTTAGATCTTTGGCCATCTGCCTGAGCGACGGCAGAATGGTGTTCTCCGGCAGCTCGCCTGATAAAATCTGCGCTTTAATCTGCTCTTTGATCTGCGCGTAAATCGGCAGATCCGATCTGTTTGACAAAATGATATTCAAACGGCTGCCTCCGATCGTCAACTGTTATACACGAAACAAGTACAGTATAAACAGCAGTCCTGCCGCTGTCAATAGAATGTTTTTCTTGAGTTCATGTTAAGAATCGCTTAACAAAAGTATGAAGCAAAAGAAGAGTACAAAAAGTTCTGCGTACTCCAGCGAGCTTAACGCAGAACGATGACGAGGCTTGATGGTTTGACTGGTTTTTAGTCTGCTCTTTTATTCGGCAAGGAACATACGTACGATATGCGGATTCGTTTTTAATCCTTCAGTCCGTTCCGTAACCGCACCCAGCGCACCGCGCCGTCAACCGGCGGGCAATCGTTGGCCTGCAGCTGGAAGATATCGCCCTTGCGGCGCAGAAGCTCGTATTCCAGCATTCTGCGGTAAGTTTTGGAAGCGACCGCTGTCATGATAGAACCGGAGAGCGCGACGTGCACCTGCGTCTCCAGCGCGAGCGCGTTGGCCACGGCAACGATGCAGTCCGCCGCGTGGGAGGCGGCGCGGGCGGCGTAGCGGGAGGCGAGATCGTCCGCTGTTTCAACCGCGGTAAAGAAAATGCCAATCAACTGGCGCGCGGATTCCTCGTTCTGCAGTCGCACGGCGGAAGCGAGAAACTCCGCCGGGGAATGGATATCGAAATAGGTATAGTAACCGTCCTTGAGGGCGGTTTTCTTTTTACCGAAAAAGACCTGCTGATACACTGAACGGTAGACGAACGCAATAATATCATACCCGCCGCCCGTGTCCCCGGAGAGGACACCGAGACCGCCGAACTGGACGCGCTTGCCTTCGCGGTTCATGCCCGCGCAGGTTACGCCGGAACCCGCGGAATAGCAGATGCCAACGCCGTCCTTTACGCCCGCCATCACGCCGAGATACCCGTCGTTACAGACAAAGCATTTGTTCAGCCCCCGTTCCCACAGGCAGGCGGTAAGCGCCAAACTTTGCTCCTCGTAATCCGCGCCCGCAAGGCCGAGCACCGCGTCCTGCACGTCGGAAAGCGCATATCCCTTTTCGCCGAGCATCTGGCCGCATTGCTCAACGAGCAAGTCCGCCGCGTCGTCAAATCCGCCGGGCATCGTTTCATGGTTGCTGCCGCAGCCCCTCAGCGTGGCAATCACTTGGCCGGACGCATCGAGCAGGCGGTATTCGGTCTTGGAGTTTCCTCCGTCAACGGCAAGATAGCACTTCTTCTGTTCCATACAGCGGCAGATCCTCAATCAGATAATTTTCCGAAAACGCGCGATAGGCGCGCGGTTATTTCAGGCAAGTCTTTAGACAGGGAAGAAGCGGGATAGCAGCGGCCGGTTCTGCAGGAGCATTTCCTCCAGACAGGGCGCGGCTTTGTCGAGATCCGCCGTGATGGGGTTGCAGGCAAGCGCGCTGAGAGCGGTTTTACGGTCGCCGGAGAGCGCCGCCTGGACGGTCAGCGTTTCGTACGCCTTTACGCTGGAAACCAGCGAGGTCAGAACGGGATTCGGCTTTACGGCGATGGGATTGCGCTCGATTCGCCCGCGCGAGACAAAGCAGCTGGTTTCGATGACGCTTGCGTCGCCAAGAAAGCCCAGCACGCCCTTATTCTGCACGTCGATTATATGATGACCCGGCTCCGCTCCGGAAAGCGAAGCGATCAGCGCGATAGCCGCTTCCGAATAGAGATGGCCGCCGCGCTCGGCCAGCATGGCGGGTACGGTGTTGCTGCGCGGGTCGGCATAGTAAGAAAGCAGGCGCGCTTCGATTTCCTGACAGGCTTCTCCGCGCGTTTGCTCCGCCTCGAGCAACTCCTGATATTTTCGGTCGCGGTAGAAAAAGTATTGCAGATAGTCGTTCGGAATCGCGCCGAGCAGTTCTATGATCGGGCGGTAGTTCCTGACCCACGGGTCGAGCGCTTCCGCTTTGTCGAGCGATTCCTGCGCCAGCAGCTTGGGCAGAACATTCTCGCCGCCAACATAGACCGCCGTCACCGCGCCGCAGTGGTTGAGCGAGACGGTTTCCAGCCGCACACTCTCCATAGGAACGCCGAGCAGTTTGGATATTCTTTCCTGCGTGCCGATGGGCAGGTTGCAAAGCCCGATCGCCTTAACGGGCGTATAGTTGAGCAAAAACTCCGTTACAATGCCGGAAGGATTGGAAAAGTTGATCAGCCAGGCTTCCGGCGCGTACTTTGAAACCGCCTCAGCAATGAGTTCCATCTGCGGGATGGTGCGCAGCGCGTTGGCAAACCCGCCGATGCCGGTCGTTTCCTGACCGATCATGCCGAACGGGAGGGGAATCTTTTCGTCGCGAACGCGCGCTTCGAGCTTGCCCGCGCGAATTTGGGTGACAACGTAGTCCGCACCTTCCACGGCGCGCGCCAGATCGACACTGCGTAGGATACGCGGCTCCATGCCGTTTTCCTGCAGGACACGCTCGCAGAAGTCCCCTACGATGTTGAGCCGGGATTCGTCGATATCCGTAAGCCGCAGCTCATCAACGGGCAGGATATCCCTGCGCTTGATCAAACCCTGCATCAACTCCGGGCAATACGTGCTGCCCGCGCCGACAACCGCCAGCCGAATACCCATGACCGCGCCTCCTGTTCGAGCATCGTTTATGGAAGAGCTTTATCATAACAATACAGATCGGGTTCAGAAATGCGGGCAAAATGAGCCCGTAGAACGCAAACCTTCCTGCCGGTTTGAGTACGGCGGAAAAGAATGCTGCCAGCAAACAAAATGCTTACCGAAAGTATACCATATTTTGTAATAAGCAAAGTAAAAAATACGTAAAAAACGAACGTGAAAACACCAAAATTGTAACAAATTGACATGGATAGATGAAAGCGGAAAACACAGCGCGCGTTGTTTCAAGGCGCAATCGTTTACGTATTGCCGACACAAAGTGTGCAAAATGCATCACTGTCAATAACAGAGTGTGAAGCGTACACAAAAAATCAATAATGTTACATTGTTCTTACATATCCAGTTGTACAAGTTAAGACCGTCAAACAACCCATGGTGGCCATGACACAAACGATGATGCGAAACGATATTTGAACGAATTTGACGGAAAACGTTCACCTCTAACGCGAATAATGATTAGAATACCTTCTTACGCAACACAATATTCTTTCGCTTTTTTTGCACGGACCTGTATATTCAACCAAAGATAGAAAATAATCGACGGAAAACGACTTTTACGATGATTAAATGATAAAATACTGTTTTTATGCCGGGGAATATGTGCATTTAGGAATTTCTTCTCAAAATATCGTAAAAACAAGTATTATTTTCAATCTGGCTCTTTCTTTCTGTCCACGGGTGTAGTACAATATGACATACAGCGTTCGAAATAGTGTGTTGACTGCATTATTATGTAAAGTTCAGCACGGGTGGAACGCTCAAATCAGGCGGCGTTCGGCTGTTGAATCACGAGCGTACGCTGTTGTTATTGATTCGGAGGAGAGAGACAATGGACATTGGAGCGAGCATTAAGAGACTCAGAAAATCACACGGGGAAACGCAGCAGCAGCTTGGCGAAGCGGTCGGCGTTGTTCAGCAGTCGGTCGCGGCTTGGGAATCCAACCGCTGCATGCCGGACATCGCGTCGTTGGTCGCGATTGCCACCCACTACGGCACCTCTACGGACAGCATCCTTGGCCTGACCGAGGAACCCAGCTACCTGCTCGATACGGAAGGCATGCAGTCCTACCGCAACGACGTGGCGCTGGCGGATCGCCTGCCCATGGAGATTCGCGAAGGCGTTCTCGCGCTGATTCGCCTGGAGCGTGCAAAGTACGGCAGATAACAAGCCACCTCTTGTTATCGCGCTGGAACGGAGCGCACACAGCGAAAAACAAAACCTTACCGGAAAACCACCTAGCGTGAACGAGTAGAAACAAGTGTTCTTCGTCGGTCCCCTGCATGGGTTTGTTTCGTGAACCCCATCGATTGAGTGGCAGTTGCAGTCTCTCCCGCGGGCGCGGGGGTTGCGCGCGGCGAAAACATCCTATATAATACTGTCTGGACGGCACATCACCGTTATTTTCAAGTCGCGTTTTTTATGAGGTGAAATATGGATTATAAAGCCATTGCCGATCAGATGGGGCCGCGCGTCGGCGCTACGCAGGAATGGATTTTTCACGTGCTGCGGGAAGGCATTATCAGCGGGCTGCTGCCCGGCGGCATTCAACTCAAGCAGGACGAAATCTCCGCCGCGCTGAACGTCAGCCATATTCCGGTTCGTGAAGCGCTGAGAAGGCTGGAAGCGCAGGGGCTAGTTCGCATTCATCCCAACAGGGGCGCTTCCGTTACTCAGCTGACGCGAGACATGCTGCTGGACATGATGGAAGTCCGCGCATCGCTTTCGGTGATGATGCTCAAGAACAACGCGCCGCTGCTGACGCAGGAAGATTTTGACGCGCTCGAGAACGTGATCCGTCTGCAGCGTGAAACGCCGGTGGAGGATATCGTCCGTTCCGAAGAACTCAACTACAAGTTCCACGAAATTCTGACTTCCCGCGCGGACAACTCGATGGCCGACCTCATGCTGGAACTGATTCATGCCAACATCGACCGCTATCTCCGCGCGAGCTTCTACGGCTCGCTGGAAACGCGCGAAGTCTCCATTGGCCAGCACGAGGCGATCCTCGCTGCCTGCAGAAAAGGCGATTTCGAAACGGCCTGCAATGTGCTGCGCGACCACATTCTCAACGCAAAAGAATTTATCCCCGCGTCGCTGAAATAGAACTGACCAAAGACAAAAGCTCTCCCTCTGGGAGAGCTTTTTTGCGGATTATCTCTTGACAAAGCCTAGTAAAATGCTAATATATAAGCAATCACTTATATAAAGGAGCGCTTATGAACGACATCACCGGCACGCCGATCTGCGGCGAAACGCATATCGATAAAAAGCACGAAGAAGAGGTGCGCGCGCACCTGCCGAGCGAGGACGAAGCGGCGGACGCCGCGGCAATCTTTACGCACCTTTCGGACACCACGCGCGTCAAACTGCTCTCTATGCTCGCGGTTTCCGATATGTGCGTTTGCGAAATGGCGGATCTGCTGGGCATGAGCCAGCCCGCGGTTTCGCATCACCTGCGTATTCTGCGTCAGTGCGACGTGATTCGGTTTCGCAAATGGGGGCAAAAGACGGTGTATTACCTCAGCGATAACGAAATCGGAGATACGGTCAAGCGGCTTCTTCATACGGTAGCTGATGGAAAGGGTCAGAACAATGGCTAAGGACTGGATTGGAACCAACGGAAAATGCAAGTACTGCGGGCTGGACGAGGCGCACTGCGTCTGCGGCAAACCGGAGAATGACTCCTGCGATATCACCTGCAAGGACGAAACCTGCTCCTGCGGGCATGCGCACGAACACGAAGAGCACGAACATGGCGAAGGCGCTCGTCAGTTTTTGTTATTAGGCGTTGCCGCGGCTTTGCTGATTGCAAGCCACTTTATCGGCGGTTTCTGGCAGATTTCCCTGCGGATTGCGGCTTATCTGGCCGCGGGCTGGGAAGTGCTGCTCCGCGCGGGCAAGGGACTGTTCAAAAAACGATTCTTTGATGAGAATGTGCTCATGAGCATTGCAACCATCGGCGCGATCGCGCTGGGGGACTATTCGGAAGCGGCGGCGGTCATGATTTTCTACGGCGTTGGCGAAAGCCTGCAGGAGCTGGCCGTTCGCTCCAGCCGGAAGCGGATTACGGACGCGGTGGAACTGCATCCCGACAAGGCGCGGCTGGTGCAAGGCGACGCAGAGAAACTGGTCAAACCGGAAGAGGTCGCCGTCGGCGAAACGATTCTTGTCAAGGTTGGCGAACGCGTCCCGCTGGACGGCATTGTAATAAAAGGAGAGAGCCTGCTGGACGTTTCCATGCTCACCGGCGAGCCGAGACCCATGCTGGCAAAAGCGGAAAGCGCTGTTTCCGCGGGAGCGGTCAACACCAGCGGCCCGCTGACGATTCGGGTGACGAGCCTCGCCGCCGAGTCCTCCACGAGCAGGCTCCTGCGCGCCGTTGAGGACGCAACCAAGCATAAACCCGCCATCGAGCGGTTCATCACGCGGTTTTCACGCGTCTATACGCCCGCCGTCATAGGAGCCGCGGCGCTCGTAGCCATCCTGCCGCCGCTGTTCGGCGCGGGCAGCTGGAGCGAATGGATTCACCGCGCGCTGATCTTTCTCGTGATTAGCTGCCCCTGCGCGCTGGTTCTCAGCATTCCGCTGACGTTCTTTGCGGGGCTTGCGATCACCTCGAAAAACGGCGTTCTGCTCAAAGGCGCGGACTCGCTGGAGCGCCTGACCAGGATTGGCGCGGTGGTGCTCGATAAAACGGGTACGCTGACCGAAGGCGAGTTCGAAGTGCAGCGCGTAGACAGCGTCGGTATGGAACGCGAAGAACTGCTTGCGCTGGCCTCCGCCGCCGAGCAGCACAGCCTGCATCCCATCGCATCCGCTATTGCAAAAGCGGACAGGCGCGGGTATACCGCAGAGAATATTCGCGAGATCGCTGGCAAAGGCGTTCTTGCCGAAGTAAACGGCAGGCGCGTCGCGGTCGGGAGCCGCGCGCTGCTGGAGCAGGAAGGCATAGCCAGCGACTCGGACGCGAGCGTGCTCGTTGCCGTAAACGGCAAGTACGCGGGCGCGATCTATGTCGGCGACCGGGTTCGGGAGAGCGCGAAGCTCGCCATAGAAGAGCTCTATGAGGAAGCCGGTTATACGGCCATCCTGACCGGGGACGCGGAAGCCACGGCAAAAGCCGTCGGCGAGCAGGTCGGTGTGGACGACGTTTTTGCCGCGCTCAAGCCCGCGGATAAGCTGGAAGTCATGCGGCAGATCCGCTCGAAGCACGGCAAGACGCTGTTTGTCGGCGACGGCATCAACGACGCGCCGGTTCTCGCGGGAGCGGATATCGGCATTGCCATCGGCCTTGGCGGGACGGATATGGCCGCGGAAGCGGCGGATGCGCTGCTGCTTACGCGCGATTTGACGCGGGTTCCGTTCGCCATCCGCACGGCAAAAATGACCGTCGGCACCGCGCGGACGAACATTGCCATAGCGCTCGTGATCAAAACCGCAGCGCTGATTCTCGGCGCGCTTGGAATTGCAGGTATGTGGATGGCGGTGGTTGCGGACGTGGGCGCGGCGCTCATTTGCGTGCTGCATACGCTGCTGCTGTTCCCGCGTACGAACGAGAGCAAGCGCAAATAACGTTTCCTATTATATAAGCGAATGCTAAAAAATGACTGCGGCAGAAAAAAACGCTGAAAACGCAGCCGAATTTTGCAAAGCCGCATTCGGCGGGGGAGAAACCCGTCGGTGCGACTTTTGCCGTTTAGGTAAAAAGATTCTCATAAAACTTCCGCTGGATTTTTGCCGCCGGCTCTGCTATACTGCTTAAGCCAGCCTGTTCGGCTGGAACCGCTGAAAAAAGGCTTGAAAAAGGGCGGTTTATCAGAAAATTCTTCTTGCATTCTCTCATTTATTCCTGTAGAATAGTCATGTTCGCGCCATGAAGGCTTTGTTTTTATGTGCGCAGGGATGATCGGGAGGTTGCCGGTACTGCCATCCGGGTAATTTCCGCTCAGACCCAACGCCCGAATTCCGGGTGAGGGCGAGGCAAACAGAGCGCTCGTGCAGTCCCCAAACAAGCATGGCACAGCCGAAAGGCTGCGCATGGTTTATGAAGAAGGAAACACACGGCTCTGTGTATCGCTCAAGAATTTAAGGAGGGTATCAAATCATATGGCAAACAGAATTCGCATTAAGCTCAAGGCGTATGAAAGCTCTCTGATCGATCAGAGCGCCGAAAAAATCGTTGAAACCGCCAAGAGAACCGGCGCGCAGGTCAGCGGACCGATCCCCCTGCCGACGGAAACCGAAATCGTAACCATTCTGCGCGCGACGCACAAATATAAAGATTCGCGCGAACAATTCGAGATGAGAACGCACAAGCGCCTGATCGACATCCTTCAGCCGTCCAGCAAGACCGTGGACGCGCTCATGAAGCTCGATCTCCCCGCGGGCGTCGACATCGAGATCAAACTGTAAGTAACCGGAGGTAACCATGAAGAAAGCCATTTTGGGCAAAAAGATCGGTATGACGCAGATGTTCCGCGCTGACGGTACCATGATCCCAGTGACAGTCATAGAAGCCGGTCCCTGCCCCGTAGTCCAGAAGAAGACCGTCGGGACCGACGGATACGAAGCCGTCCAGATGGGTTTTGGCGAGCTGCGTGAAAAGCTCTCCAACAAACCGCGTACGGGTCACTGTGCCAAAGCGGGCGTGAAACCCCTCCGTTATATGAGAGAGTTCAAGCTCGACGACGCAGCCAGCTACGAAGTTGGTCAGGTCATCAAAGCCGACATGTTCGCCGAAGGCGACAAGATCGATATCCGCGGCACAAGCAAAGGTAAAGGCTTCCAGGGCGTTATCAAGCGTTGGAACCAGCACCGCGGCAAGATGACACACGGTTCGCACTTTCATCGCGCCCCTGGCTCCATGAGTGCAAACTCCAGCCCGTCCCGCGTGTTTAAAACCAAGAACCTGCCGGGTCACATGGGCAGCGAAACCGTCACCATCCAGAACCTCGAAGTCGTTCGCGTGGATGCGGAGCGGAACCTGCTGCTCGTCAAAGGCGCGGTGCCCGGTCCCAAGGGCGGCCTGGTCACTCTCACGAGCACCGTGAAGTAAGGAGGAGCAAAAAATGCCTAAAGTAGCAATTGTCGATATCACCGGCAAACAGGTCGGCGAATACGAGCTCTCCGAAGTCACTTTTGGACAGCCTGTCAATCAATTCGTATTACACGAAGTCGTCAAGGCGCATCTGGCCAACTGCCGTCAGGGCACGCAGAGCGCTTTAACCCGCGCGGAAGTTTCCGGCGGCGGCATCAAGCCCTGGCGTCAGAAGGGAACCGGTCGTGCCCGTCAGGGTTCCACCCGCTCCCCGCAGTGGCGGCACGGCGGCGTGGTGTTCGCGCCGAAGCCCCGCGACTATACGATCCGCGTGAACAAAAAAGTCAAGCGCATCGCAATGAAGTCCGCGCTCTCCGGCAAGGTTGAAGGCGGCGAACTGATTCTCGTCAACGAGCTCAACATAAAGGCAGCTAAGACGAAGGAAATGGTCAAGGTTCTCGAAGCGCTGAAGGCCGAAAAAGCCCTTATCGTCCTGCCGGAACCGAACGCCGTTGTTGAGCGCGCCGCGCGCAACATTCCGGGCGTCAAGACCACGCTGGTCGGCACTCTGAGCCCGTACGAAATTCTCAAGTACGAAAAGCTGATCCTCACCGAGGCGTCGGCCAAGAAGATCGAGGAGGTGTACGCCTGATGAAGAGCGCTTATGACATCATCAAGATGCCGGTGCTGACCGAAAAAACCTACGATCAGTTTCCGAGCAAGACCTACACGTTTAAAGTAGACAAGACCGCCAACAAGATTCAGATCAAAAAGGCGGTTGAGGAAATCTTTGGCGTCGAGGTCGAGAGCGTCCACACGATCAACGCAGACGGCAAAGTGCGCCGCCAGGGGACTACCTCCGGCCGCACCGCTTCCTACAAAAAGGCCTACGTGAAGCTCAAGAAGGACTCCAAAGGCATTGAGTTCTTCGACAGCATCTCGCAGTAAGGAGGACGAACCATGGGTATCCGCAAGATTAACCCGACGACGCCGGGTCAGCGCTTTATGACGGTTTCCTCGTTTGAGGAGATCACGAGAAAGACGCCTGAGCGCTCGCTTCTCGAAGATAAGAAAAAGAACGCCGGCCGCAACGTTACCGGCAAGATCACCGTCCGTCACCAGGGCGGCGGCGCGCGCCAGAAGTACCGCATCATCGACTTCAAGCGCAACAAGGACAACGTCCCGGCAAAGGTCTTCTCCATTGAGTACGACCCGAACCGCTCGGCCAACATCGCCCTGCTCCACTATGCGGACGGCGAAAAGCGCTACATCATCGCGCCGCTTGGCCTCAACGTTGGCGAAACGATCGTTTCCGGCGAAACCGCCGATATCAAGGTCGGCAACGCGCTGCCGATTTCCAACATCCCCGTCGGCACGATGATCCACTGCATCGAGCTCAAGCCCGGCAAGGGCGCGCAGCTTGTCCGCTCCGCGGGCAATGCGGCCCAGCTCATGGCAAAGGAAGGCGCTTACGCGCAGGTTCGTCTGCCCAGCGGCTAAGTAAGACTGATCCCGATGAACGCCAAAGCCACGATCGGCCAGGTCGGCAACATCGACCACGCGAACATTCAGATCGGCAAAGCGGGCCGCACGCGTCACATGGGCATCCGCCCGACCGTCCGCGG
>JBDKTD010000041.1:0-9420 GCA_039680365.1 Clostridiaceae bacterium | reverse complement strand
TACGGCGGCAACGTTTTTTTCATTCTTCAAATCCTGAACAGCTTCTTCGCTTTGATTGATCGCTTTTTCAACGCCGTCAATGGTGATTTTCTCAGGCGCGGGGACGCACCCGGCCATGATAAAAATGATAAGACTCAACAAGCCCAGCGCACGCTTCATACTTAGGAATCCTCCTTGCGTTGATCATTCGTAGAAATATATCGCTGAAAGCTGCCAACTTTGATTGCTGAAAACACGCTGGGATTTCTCCAGCCAGAAGTGGATTATAACTCAATAAATCATTGCTTCCGGCTCATGCTGTACTATCCGTACTAATACGCATAAATAGTACTATGGTTCAAGGGGAAAGTCAAGTTGTCTTCTTATCGGCAATGCTTTCTCTGAACTAACACATAATATGTCGCTGCAAACGAGAAAAACCCCAGTGTCGTGAACACCGGGGTTGCCGCTCATGATTCGACTGATGTTGTGATTTTGAAGAGCCGACTGCTTGGCTTCGGCTATAAAGCTATCTATTTCTCATGCTCGGTGTAAACAGCGCGTTGGTTCCTCTTTGCGGGATCGCCAATGCGTTTGAAGAAGTCGTTGATCTGCTTATTGAAGAACAGCAGGATGATCGGTATGAGCATAAACAGGATTCGCCCGATCATGGAGTTGGCCAGCAGTATGACGACTCCAAGCCAGCGGTTAACGCCAGTCAGGCGGCCGTAGACGGAACTTGCGTCGGTATACCCATGCAGAATGCCTTTCTGCGAGCCTTCGGGGTAGTAGTTGATATCCACTTCAAGAGCAGGCTTGCCTGTTGTTTCGTCGGTCTGCAGTTCTATGATCCTGCGAACCTGCACGACGCCGGTCGAATCTTTATACAGCACGATGTCGTTTGCGTTGAGCTGAACGTATTGATCGACCACTTCGAAGAAGGCAATGTCGTTATAGCGAATCGTGGGTTCCATGGTGGACGACTGGAAGATATAGGGGATATAACCCATGATGGACGTTTCCTTTTCCGGGGACGCGTATGAAAACGCGAGCATCACCGCGTCCAGCGCAAACATAACGAGTACCGCGATGACCACGACGGCGGAGACGAGCGAGGAGAGCAGGTTGCCGCGCTTCTTTGGCTGGTAGGAGTCCGAAAGCTGCTTTGCCGCGTGCTGAATGGCGGGTACGTCCGACTCCGTCCGAACCACAAGCGTCGTACCCGGCTCCAGGTCGAGATCCGGCAGTTCGGCGAGTTCCGGCGCGTTGTAGAGCCGCGCAATGTGGCTGCCCTTGAGGACGCAGATGAGGATGCAGACGAACATGACGCCGATATCCACGTAGAGATAGGCGCTCTTGTAAAACAGCGAGCTGACGCGCATAATGCTGTCCCGGTCGGTTACAAGCGAGAAGAACCCCAGCATGATCTGCAGCGCAAAAAACAGAAACGCGCCAACGGAGAAGAGGCTGCGAGCGTTGCTGATTTCCCGTACGAGCAGAGAAGCGGCCATTGCAAAGATTAAAAGCGACGCGCAGTTAAACGTACCTACAAGGTACATGCTCACCAGATAGCCCGGAATCAGCGGAAACTTCAAGAATGAACTCATGAGCATCGTCGTCAAAAAACCGGCCGTATTGATCACCAGCATGCCGAAGAGCTGCGCAAAGAGCTTGCCGAGCACAAGCGTAACGACCCGGTATCCCCGGTGGACGAGGCCGTACCAGCTGTTTTCGTAAACTTCGGAGAAAGTCGCCATTTGAAAACGGGACGTCAGGTAGATCCAAAACATCACGTAGGAAACGGTGAGGTAGAGGAGCTCGGTGGTGTGGTAGCTCTGCTGAACGAGAAAACTCGCCTGATCGCTCAGAACGCTTTTGCTGAGCGTTTGGAGGATGAAGTATATTGAAAACGCGAGCATGCCCGCAAATACGCCAAGCCCGATCAGTGCGCCGACGTTCTGTTTCCGCTCAAAGTAGCCGTAGCTGAGCTCTTCTTTCAAAAACTTTGTTCGATAGATCATAATTTCGTCCTCCGCACCTCCAGAAACGCTTCCAGCAGCGAAGGCCCCGGAACGCGGATGGACTCCACGGGTACGTTCGCCTGTTCCAGCGCGGCGCCCGCCGAGGAGATGGTGCAGTCCGGCGCTGCGTATCCTTTTGCGTACACAACAACCTCGTCTGCTTTTCGAACCGCGCGGACGGCGGGAAACGTATGCTGCAGAACCGCAAGCGCACGTTCCGGCGCGCTTGAGGAAACGCGCAGCAGCTGATGGTCAAACGCCCGGCAGAGCGCGTCTACGGAGCCGCTCTGCACGATGCTGCCGTCTATCAAAAAGGAAGCGTGTGTGCAGGCGCGCTGGATCAGCTCGCAGGAGGTGTTCGTAATGACGACCGTTTTGCCCGCGGCGGTGAGTTCCCGCGTGAGCGCGGAAAACGGTTCAATCAACGATTCCGGAACCACAATACGGCTGAAGTCCATTACAACGAGCTTTGCCGCGGAAGTATAAGCAAGCAGCGCGGAGACCAGCGCGTATTCTGCGGGATCGAGAGAGCGGATATACGTCAGCGCAAACGGGTAAAGGCCCGTTTTCAGCAGCAGTTTAAGCCACTGCGCCTGCTTGGCTTCCGGTTTTCCGGGTGCGTGTTCGGAGGCAAACATCAGGTATCCGAGCACATGCATATGGTCGTAGAGCACGCGCTGGTCGTTGATATAGTACACGTGCGGCAGAATGCGGCGCTTTTGGCGCATCATACCGATTTCGAGCAGCGAGCAGCGTCCCGATTCATGCGGCTTGACGTTGCCTATCATCTCCGCAAGCAGTTCCAACTCAAAGCTGTTGATGCCGACGACGCCGTGGCACTCGCCAACGGGAATTGTCAGGTTCACATCGTACAGCACCTTGAGGTAGGTGTTGTCTGGCCGGCGAAAGAGCTCCATGCTGGAGACGTTTTCCATCGTAACGGCGACGCGTTCGTTGCCGGTCGGTGTAAACGAACGACGGTTCCGGCCACCGCCTTTTGGGGTGGGCGTCGGGGAACCGGCGGAGAAATCTGTATTGGATTCGGAGATTACGTTGTTTGACTGCACTTGCTTGGATTTCACGCTGCTGTTTTGCCTCGTTCGTTCAGAGTAGGTGTTTTGTATAGAAGATGATGCCGGAACCTGCGGCAGAAAACGCTTTACCAAATCTGCGGGAGTTTGATGACAAAGAGCATGGTGCCGATCACACGATCCGGTGAGAGAAGTTCCGCGTCCGGGTCGTTTTCCGGATTGTCGCCCTTGGTGCGGTAGCGGACGCCGTCCTCGGTTTGCAGCACCTCGATGATGCGGTGGGTGACGACCATACCGTCCTCAAAGCGGAAGGTTGTAATCGTCCCGCTGGGGATGGCGGCGGGGTCTTCGGCTTCGTGCACGACGATATAGCACCCGATGGGGAGGGTTGGCACCATGCTGCCCGTTTCCACGGTAAAGAGCGTATAGCCAAAGATTGTCGGCAGCGTATCCTGCAGTTTCGCGCGAACGCCGATAAACAGCATGACGCAGAGCATCGCAATCAACAGGTAATACAGCGCGGCTGAAACGGCGTGCCAAAACTTTTGGACGGGCGTTTTATACTTTTCACGTCGTTTGAGCCGCTGCTTTTCCAGCGCTCCGGTCGATTCGTAGCGCTCGGTTTCCTCCAGCAGCTGTTCGATTTCCTTGCGGGTTGCGTAGCGCGAGGAATGCGGCGTCTGTTCCATCAATCGTCCTCCGATATTCAGGGGCTGTTAGCGTTCAGTAAATCGCTTGTCAACGCATACCCGGCTAAATGACCGCCCCGGAAAAGACGGCTGCTCACCGTGCGGCGAGAAGAACGCTTTTTCCGAGGCTGTTTGAATCTTCATAAAGCGTCAGCGGTTACCAACCCCAGTCGAGATCCCAGACCGCGTAGAGCTTGATCGCTTTCGCTTTTGTGTTGTAGTAACCGCCCAAATCGTACTGCGGATAGCTTGCTCCAGAGTATGTAGACCAGCCGACCTGTACCCAGCCGGGGTAGCTGAAGATTTCACCCTGCAGTGTAATGGTCGAGTTCTGCGGAACATATTCCGAGTAAGAACGGCCGCCAAACACCGAATAATAGGTGATCTTAACCGTCTTGACCGGCGTGGGCGTCGGAGTCGGTCTTGGCGTCGGCGTAGGAGCGGAGGTTGCAGTCGGCGCGGGCGTGGCAGTTGGCGACGGAGTCGATGTCGGTGCAGCCGTCGGAACCGCGGTTGCAGTCGCCGTAGGCGCGGCGGTCGGCGTCGGCGTAATATTGGGAGTTGTGGTGTTCTCCGGCGTTGCGGTGATTTCCGCCGTGGCAGTTACTTCCGGCGTGGGGGTCGCTTCCGGAGTGGGAGTTGCTTCCGGAGTAACACTCGGCGCCTGGGTCGGTTCCGGCGTCGGCGTAGGCGCGCTGGTGGGAACCGGAGTCGGCAAGTTGAGCGTCACGCTGCCCGTCAGCGTAAATGTACGCGAATAAGCGGCAATGGCGACGGCAGAGGGAATCAGCAGCAGCAGAAAAATCGCGGCAAGAATCCACTTTTTGTTCTTCATCAGCTTGCTCCTTCCGCCGTCAGTTTGTCTGCTGTGCAGTGATCGTCATAGTCATATGCAGCTGAAAGCCGCCAAACGCTTCGTAGCTGGCAAGATGCGGATCGTCCCAAACGACTTCAAAATCCACGGTCTGCGTTTCTCCCGTACTTTGCAGGTCGGCATACGTTTCCATAAACCCGTCGTTGACAGTCTCTCCGCCAAACAGGATTTTAAGCCCGTCCGGCCAGGCGCCGTCGTGACTGACCGATAGGGATACGACCGCGTCAACGGGTGTTTCGCAGCTGCGTCCGTCCAGAACGACGCTGTAACGCTTGCTTTCACCCGGGGATAAAACCGCATCGCCCAGGCTCTGAGACTGCGAGCTGCTCTCGTTGACATAAAACGTAAAAGACTTGGCGCTGATAGCGCCGCTCTCCAGACGGATGGTCTTTGTAAACGCCGCAAGGCTGTCGTAAGCAAACACCAGCGCAATGAGCGCCAGCAGCACAAGCGGCAGAAGAATTTTCCATGCGCGTTTCATTCATTTTCCCCCGAACAATCAGGATTCAGCATGCGTTTCTTCCTATTGGCAAAGGCAGGCGGCACGCATACTTGATAAAGAAAGCAAGGGGCAAACAAGTTGCCCCTTACTCCTCGGAGCCGAGGCTCCAGTTTTGTGCCTAGCACGGCAATTCGTTACCAATAGAAAAAAACATTACCGAGTCGGCTGGGCGGCGCTGGTCAAGCCAACGGCATTGATGCTCACCTGAATGTAGGACGCGGCAGACGTCATGTCCGCATTGTCCAACTCATTGGCTGCATTGCTGTCTTCGTAAGGCCAGGAGATAACAAACGTTACGATCGCGGTTTCATCCACGCCCAGTTTGTCGGTTCCGAGCTTTACGGACTTGGCGGATGCTTCGCCTGTTTTGATCAGTTTGACCTCTTTGACGTCAATCTGAAGCCGGTCGATCTGGTCTTTTCCGGCGCCAAGGATGCTGAGATCCATAGCCAGCTTGGTATCGACTTCGCCGGAATTGGTGACTTCAACGCGGTACGTTACCGAAGAGCCAGGAGCGACTTTGAGAGCCTCGGAGAAGCCGTCGCTCGTGTTGCTGACGATATTGAACTTTTTCGTTGAGAGTTCGCCAGAGGACGTGTCGATCTGCTGGGTATAGGCAGCCATGGTGCCTGCCACAAGGCTGGTAACTACTGCGAGTACCAGAGCAACGGTGAGAATGAACTTTTTCATATTATTTTTCCCTCCATATTAATTTTGTGACTTAGCTCATGACTGTCGTAACGTCATACAACAAACCAAGTCCCGGAGGTCTGATCGTGCCGTATTGCTACGACAGATCAACAGATGGTATCTGGCTGCCGTGCGCGGTTTCCCGCGTTTAGGCCCTTTAGCTTTGCGTCACCGCCTTTCGACGGTTTTGCCATGAGCACCTTAAGATGGCAACTGGCTGCCATGCGCGGTTTCCCGTGTTTAGGCCCTTTAGCTTTGCGTCGCCGCCTTTCGACGGGTTTGCGGGAGCATCTATGAGCAAGTTCACTTCTCACATTCTATATAACATATATAATACTGAAATGCAAGTAATATGCAGTTCTGACTGAATAAACTATACTGAAAATGGACAAACAGAAGCCCCTAGAGCAAAACCTCACAAGTTATTTGAGCCGCTATCGCTTCTCGAACAGCGTCCGTTTTGCAAATTATCTGAGTTCATTCGCAGATAGAAGAGAATATAAAGTTATCAACGAGCTGATTATATTGATATTTCTTTAGTCTTTATGCAATGTTTTGGTAAATGATAATACTGAAAAACCGCGGCAGCGGGGTTTTTTCATACAGTAAAAATCCATCGGCAAAGTACGAAGGACTTTGTCGATGGATTGAATCGCCCTAAACGCGCGGTTTCCGAATGCTGCGGGGTACGCTTGATTAATCAGCCGGATTTATACATCCAACCGTACAGCCGTTTCCAGCGCTTTTTGCAGCGCCGAAACAAAGTCCGGCAGGTTGTCGAGCTGGGGGAAGTGCCCTGCGTTATGAATCGAAATCAGCTCCTTATGCGGCGCTTCAATTGCTTTAAAGTACGACGCGGCGATGGAAAACGGCGTTTGATAGTCCCGATCCCCGAGCAGATAGAAAACGGGGACGTCGTATTTTACGGGTAGCGCATACAGGCTGAACTTGGTCATGACCCACTCGATCATCTCCCGGTTTGCGACAAACGAAGCTTTCGCCATCTTGAGGATGGAAAAATTGTTATGCGGCGAAAACAGCACCGCTTGAAAGAAGCTCGCGCCAAAACGAACCGCAAGACCGTACTTGCGCTGGAGCTTACGCACCCGCATGAGCTTGTCGAAGGAGAACGGGCTGCTGCCACCGAACGGATATTCGCCGATGGCGTCCAGCCCGGCAAGGTCTTTTTCGCTGCTTGCGTCGAGCATTCTCTGCCGCAGTGTTTCCCAGCCGACGCGCTCGTTCTTTTGGCCGTCGATCAGCTGGCCGACGCCGATGTAGCAGAGCAAGTCTTCCGGATGCTCCAGCGCATAAACCGAGCTTAACCCCGAACCCCAGGACTGACCGATGAGAGCGATTTTCGGCACATGATAATACTGCTTCAAATGCGCGATTACCGCATGCAGATCCTCCAGCAAAAGCCGCATTTCCGGCTTGGCCGAGGG
This sequence comes from Clostridiaceae bacterium, assembly GCA_039680365.1. GTDB lineage: Bacteria > Bacillota > Clostridia > Christensenellales > CAG-138 > UBA7703. The sequence continues at coordinate 2,189 of JBDKTD010000041.1, read as the reverse complement.
GTTCTTCATGAGCGTTCTGCCCGTTCCGCGCTGGTCATAGGTTGCGAGGGAACAGAGCGAGCCAAACGACTGATAAAAGAAGTGCATAAACGGAACCGTGCTTTCACCGGGCCCACCGTGAACAAACAGCAGAACCGGTTTTGCAATGTCCGCGTTGGGATACTGGAGCAGGTAAGTTTCGATTCCGTTCGTCGAAACAAACTCCTCAAAATAGCGCTTTTCTCTCATGATGGCTTAAAACCCGACCGCGATTGCGAGGCCGATCAGCGCAACGCTGAGAGCTGCGCAAACGAGCACATATTTCCAGAGCCACTTGATCCAGGCCTTGTAACGGCAACCGAGGATGGCCAGCGTAAAGATCAGCAGGCTGTCCGTCGGGTAGATCATGTTCGGGAACGCGTCGCCAATGGCAAAGATAAAGCTCGTGCTCTGGCGAGAAATACCGGAAAACTCGCCGATCGGGACGAGAATCGGCAGAATCGTCAGCGCCTTGACCATAGTGCCGGGCAGAGCGACTTCCACAATGAGCACGAACGCGCACATGATCAGCGCCGCGCCGAACGGAGAAGCGTTCGCCGTGAGCTGTGCAAGTCCATGGATGATCGTATCAAGGATGTTGCCTTCCTTAATTAAATACTGCATGCCGAGAATCAGGCAGGCAATCAGGCCGGTAGGCAGTATGTTGAGCGCGCCCTTAAAGAAGTCCTTGATGAATTCCTTGAAGGGATATTTGCGTTTTTCGTAGCTGAAGAGCGCCTGACCGGTGTATTGGTCGCGCCACTTCTGATCCGTTTCGTAGGTATACGACTTCATCGGGTCCTTTTCAATGCGCTTGGCGTAAAGATACACAAAAATCACCAGCGCCGCGGCGGTCACCGCGAAATATAGAAACCTGAGCCACAGGCCGGAGTAGAGGGGTACGCCTGCGATGCTCTGCACCATTGCCGTTCCATAGGGGTTAAACGTGGAGGCGGCATACCCGCGCGTCGTTGCGAGGTAGCAGAGCGCAACGCCGACCAGCGAGTCCCACCCGAATGAGATGGACATGAGAATCACCAGCGGAATGATGCCGATGATGGTTTCGCCAAAGCCGACCGTGGAGCCGACAATGAGGAACAGAGACGTCATAAAGAATAGGATAAAGTACTTTTGCTTGCCGAACTTTCGATAGATCCAGGCGATCAGCCTTTTTAGCACATCCGCCTTGTCGAGCACATAATAGATGCCGCCCACCATGACGGAGAGGAAGATGACGAAGATAACGAGCGGCCCGTCGCTAGAAAACAGTACCTCGACGGGAGCCGTAAACCATTTCCAGACCGGCAGCACCGTCGGATTTTCAATGAGCTTGTAGGTACCGTTTACGATGGTTTCCTGCCCGTCCACGATTGTTCGATCATACGCGCCCTGCGGCAGCACCTTCGTAAGGACGCCGACTCCGATCAGCAGCACGAAAAACAGAGCGAACATACCAATCACCATCTTGGGGCTGATCTTGACGCCGTATTGGCGCTGCGTTGCTGCGTTCTTTTCCACTGCAGCATCCTCCTTTTTTTCTTTATCTTCCAATCAGACAGAGGGAAAACCCAAAGGTTGATCGCGCTATCCGAGCAAAAGAAGCGATTGAATTGAACAAACTGCCGATCGTTCATGATGAACATGAAAGGATTTGTTCACAATTTTCACTACTTTATCACAACAGAGCGACAGCGCGCAATAAGAACGGAGAAATATTTCACAGAAAATACGTTACGAAATAACAATGCTGTCTGCTGTAAAAACCAAAGTGCAGCGATTTTGCGTAAGTCATCAGAAATTACTTGACAAGCCCGCACAAATTTGACTATATTAGTAGCAATAAGGAATAATAAGGTATAATAAAACAACGTGCTATGCTGAACGATCTAAAAAAGAGCAGCGGCAGGGAAAGACTGAGTAATTATATGGAAGAACGTTTCTTTACGGTTGAAGAAATTAGCGAGCTGTTGAAATTGCATCCCAAAACGATTCAGCGTTATATTCGCGAAGGAAAACTGCGCGCAGTGAAATACGGCAAAGCGTGGCGCGTTTCGGGGCACGACCTGAGTTTGTTTACCGAAAGCGCGCTCTACGCGGAACTGCAGAGCGAGAAAGCGCAGCGGGAGTCCGGCAAGCCTAAGGCAATTGCATCTGCGGTCGTCGATGTCGAT
>JBDKTD010000129.1:0-1949 GCA_039680365.1 Clostridiaceae bacterium | reverse complement strand
CGGCCGTCCAGACAGCAGATCACATCGGGAATCCCCGCTGTCCCATACATTCCGATATGCTCTTTCCATGCAAAGCAGCGCGGGACTGTTTTTAGCAGCCGCATGATTGCGGCCACAATATCTTTCTCCAACATCGTATTCCTTTCAGTTACCTGTTACGTGTTACTCCCCGCATCTAGAGTCGCGGCTGTATACACGCGCATACGCGTGCGCGCGCACACGCGCGAAAGAATGCAGCTTTCCGCGTAGCTCTAAAAATGAAGGTACAACTAGTAACAAGTAACATGTGATTCTTATTCCCAAGGGGAGATCGGTTCCGGCGCCGAACTGTCAAAAGTCGCTACATCACAGCGTTTTTTGATTTCGTCATAGTCCAGCACATATGCTCTTCGCAGCTCTCCGTTGATTCGTACCGGCTTATACGCGACATACAGGTCGGATTGGCGCATCTGTTTGAGGAACTGCGCGTATTCCAGAGATTCTCCGCCGATCGCATGCTCGCGTCGATACTGGGTGTAGCGATCGTAGCAGCGTCGAAAGCAGATAGCCACGTGATTGAGGTTCTCCATGATCGTCCATTCATTCTGATAAAGCCCCATACGCGCCATGATCTCCAGCGTTTGTTCAATGATTCCCTTGTTCGCGTCGCCACCGTCCAAGAGGAACTCTTTCGCGCCGCGCGCTAAATACTGAACGCAGGCTTCGAATGAAATATCGAACACGTCCGGCCAATTTAATTCGCCTCGTTGACAGATGCGCTCCACCAGCCGCAGCCCGGCGACGCAGCACGCGAGATTACTCCGAATTCGTGACGGCATCCCCTGCTCGAACTGAACAAGCCCGGCTTTGTACCATGTTTCGGCGTCAGCTGCCGCAATGTTCAGCGCCGCGTCAAGCAAAGAGCGGCCAAACGAAGCCAGTGTATCCGGCATTACGGAGAGTTTCGCAAACGCCGTCCTGTGTGCTTCCGATTTCAGGTCCTTCTTCGAAAACAGCAGTTCAATACTGCGCTCACGGATCGACGCCTCGGAGGGCGATTCCTCGCCAGCAACCACGAGCGGTGATGTCAGCGGATATTTCACCGACGTCTGATCCGCGCGGCCGCGTTCTCCGTCCGTACCGTCATATGCGTTTCGCATGTGGTTGAGCAACACGTTCAGTGTCAGCCGGTCGATCTTGGACGGTTTGAACTCGTCCAGCGGCTGCGGCAGAAGGTTTGACGACGTCGATTCCTTGATGATCGTGAACCGCGTCACCTGCGAAGCCGCCGCTATGCGCACTTTGGAGAAGATCGGCAGGATCACCCGCTCAAGTGTATTGCTCTTGCCGCTGCCGGCTTCGCCGATCAGGAATAAGTGCGGATACTTGATCTTCCTGCTCTTCAAGTGCTCTTTCACAAAGCAACCTGCGCACCACGCCAGCACCGCGACCGATTTCGCCGGTTCGTTGTACCCGAGCAACAGCTTCCCGAGTTCTAATAGTTCCTCCATACCCAGCGGCTTTGAATCCAGGATGCTTTGCCCCGACGCGCGGTATTGTTCGAATTGCTGAATATCGGGCACATTGTTTCCCGCACCGTCTACAGCGCAATCCGAACCGACAAACACCCATCGCTTGCCATGAAAATACAGGCCGGACGCACGGACGCCCTTCTTGCGCACCCAGTCCAGTTCGGACAAGAACGCTTTCAGCAGCTCCAAATCGCCCTCCGAGCCGGTATAGCTCAGCGCGATCGTGCGTTTGTTCAGCGTATTCTTAAAGCGCTGCAAGTTCGCGAAGTCGGTTGTCAGAAACGAATGCCGGAACGTTTCTCCGCGTACGGTGATCAGATCGGCAGTGAGTTGCGTCTCTTCTTCCGACTCGATCATTTCGACTGGTTTGACAATAAAATTCGTCAGCGGCGTTACCGTATCTCCTTTCACCCGGTAATACCGACCCTCGAATTCGAA
>JBDKTD010000034.1:0-15082 GCA_039680365.1 Clostridiaceae bacterium | reverse complement strand
ACGTCCGCCGCCGTGGTTTCGGAGCAAAGGTGTGTATTGTGAATCAAACCCGTAGCGGAGAGCTTGGCGCTGCGCTCAATCTGGCGCAGGTACCGCTCCGCCAGTTCCGGCGTGGCGGTTTCCGGGCGGTTGAAGTTCAGCACGCAGAGAAACTCATGCGGGATGGCGCGGATCCTTTCGGCGTACCGCCCCAGTACGCGCGCGCCCGCCGGATCGCCGCCCATGTCGATGACCCCGCAGACACCGGGTTCGAAGAGCGACGTGATCGCCGGGTTCAGCGCAGGCAAATCCGCCCCTCCGCCCAATGAAGCAATCACACGCACGCCGCACTCGTTCAGCGCCTGCGTTTTTTCCCGCGAGCAGAAGTAGGGGTTGACGATATCTAAATCGGCGAGCGTCACAGCATAACCCTTTTTAGCGAGAGATATGGCAAAGTTGACCGCGAATTCCGTTTTTCCGCTGCCGTAGTGGCCGGTGACGATGTGCAGGTGGTCTTCCATACGCGCTCGCTCTTTCATTCGGGGTTTCGGGAGCGCTTCGTGGCGAGTCAATACTCCTTGGGCTGTTCCTCGCCGCGCAGCACGCGGAGCGCCGCTTCCGTAAGCGCGCGCTGCTCGTCCTCGCCGGGCATAACCACAACTTCCGCGAGAAACGACGTTCGCTCGGCAATCCAGCCCGTAAACAGCGGGTCGTAGGCAAACCCGCCGGTGAGGATGATGGCACGAACGTCACCTTTCAGCACGGCGGCGCATGCGCCAATCTCCTTTGCGGTCTGGTAGGCCATGCCTTCGTAAACATGGCGAGCCGTTTCGTCCCCGCTCTGCGCACGGCGGCTGATCTCCTTGCCGTCGTCCGTGCCGAGGTAGGCGAGCAGGCCGCCTTTGGTGTTGAGTTTGCGAATCATGTCCGCCGCGGGCAGGTTCTCCCTTAAGCAGAGTTTGATGAGCGAGTTTGCGGGCAGTCCGCCGCAGCGCTGCGCGCTGTAGGGGCCTTCGCCGCCGAGACCGTCGTTGACGTCGATGACGCGCCCCTTTTCGTGCGCGCCGACGGTCGCGCCGCCGCCGATATGCGCTACGATCAGGTTGACTTCTTCATACTTCAATCCCCGGCTCAAACAGAATCGCCGCGCCTCGGCTTTTTGGTTCAGCGCGTGAAAAATAGAAACGCGGCTGATCTCCGGATGGCCGGACAGCCGCGCAAACGGGCAGAGTTCGTCGGTTACGACGGAATCGGCAATATAGGCGGGAATTCCCGCAGAACGCGCCATTTCGTCCGCCAGCATTGCGCCGAGGTTGCAGGCGTGCTCGCCGTATTTGCAGCTCTTCAGGTCTTCGAGCATCTTTTCGCTAATCGTATACGTTCCCCCCGCGATGGGGCGGAGAAGCCCGCCGCGCCCGACAGCGGCGCTCAGGGAACGGAGGGATATACCGTGAGCCGAAAGTTCCGCTTCAATGGCGCTCCTGCGAAACGCCAACGACGCAACCAAGTCCGCGCAGGAGGAAAGCTCCTCGCGCGTGTGGTTGATCGTGGTTTCAAACAAGGGCGTTTCGTCGTCGTAAACCGAAATTTTCGTGGTGGTGGAGCCGGGGTTGATCGCGAGAATCCGGTACGGCATGCTAGTTCATCCTTTCGTAGGCGATGCGCATGGCAAGAGCAATGGAGTTGAGCTTCGTCTCTTCGCGGTCGGCGCGGCTCGTGAGGATCACCGGCGCTGAAGCCCCGACGATCACGCCCGCGCAGGTCGCTTTCATGACGAACGCAAACGCCTTATACAGCGCGTTGCCCGTCTCGATTTCCGGCGCAAGCAGGATATCCGCTTTGCCCCCGTTGGGGTCCTCAATGCCCTTATGGAGCGCGGCTTCCCGAAACAGGCAGTTGTCCAGCGCCAGAGGTCCTGTGACGATGCAGTCCGGCAGTTCGCCTTCGCGGTTTCTGCGTACCAGCTCCGCTGCGTCGAGCGTGCACTGCATCTTGGGGTTTACGGTTTCCACCGCGCAGAGGCACCCGACCACGGGTTTTTCCGTGCCGAGCATGCGGGCGACCTTGACCGCGTTTGCGATGATGTGTCTTTTTGCAGTTACGTCGGGATACATGTTCATCGCAGGGTCGGTGAGGTAAATCAGACGCTCGAACCCCGGCAGCTCGAATACGCTCACATACGAGAGCAGCTCGCTTTCCCGGAGCCCCGTTTCGGCGTTGACCACTTCGCGCAGCACACAAGCCGTGCTCACAAGCCCTTTCATCACCGCCTGCGCGCGCTGTTTGCGCACAAAACGCACGGCATGCTTGCAGCACTCCGTCGGGTCGGAACAGTGGTAGAGCTCCATATCGGAAATCGGGATGCCGTTTTTTTCGGCAATGTCGGTAATCTCCGCTTTGTCGCCAATGAGAAGGGCATGGCAAAGGCCGCGGTCTACGGCTTTTCGCAGCGCGGAGAGCACAACGGCGTCCTGCGCCGCGGCAACGGCGACCACCGGGCGAACGGAATATTGATCGCGGGAGAATGCGCTGATCGATTGTTTCATATGCCGCACCTGAATTGTTTTGAAGTAGTATGACGATATGATTCATACGACATCATACTACACAACTGGATGTATAATGTCAACCCCGGAGAACATACCTTAGGCTTGTGTGATCGATGATATATGATGTATAATTTGCTCAATCTGGGGAAGGAGGTTCGGCGCATATGGTCAATGAGAACAAGAGCCTGTCCGAGCGCATTGCAACCGAGCTTTACAACATTATCGTGCTGCAAAAAAAGTTTGCGCCCGGCGATAAACTGCCGAACGAGAACGATCTTTCCCAGCAGCTCGGCGTAAGCCGGACGACGCTGCGCGAAGCGGTGCGTTATCTTGTTGCGCAGGGTGTGCTCAGCGTTCAACGCGGGCGCGGCACCTTTATCAGCGAGGATCTGTCCGTTTTCAACAAGTACGACGTCGGCTCGCTGAGCCACGCGCGTCTGGCCGATATGTACGAAATCCGCCTCATGTTCGAACCGCAGTGCAGCATGCTGGCGTGCTTTCGGGCCACGGAGGAAGAACTGCAGGGCATCTTTGAGCAGGCGCAGTATGTTGAAAAGCTGGTGCGCGAGGATGGTTGCTGGCCGGATGAAGACCAGAAGTTTCACGAAATGCTCGCCGCCGCTTCTCACAACGAGTTCATCATTCGCATGTTCCCAATCATCAACGCGGCGGTGAACGAAGCAATGGAGATGACCGACAACACCGAAGCGCTCAAAACGATCGTCATCTACGACAACCGCGATATCTGCGGCTTTCTGCGCCTGCGCGACGGTGCGGGCGCAAAGAGCGCCATGAGCATCCACATTCGCCACGTCATCAATGCGCTTGGCCTCAGCGCGGGAGAGCTGTAATACAAATCAATCCAGTAACGCGAAAAACGCCGGAAATACCGCCAAAAAACAGGCGCGAACAAATCACAATTTCGTCGCACAAATTCGCCCCAAAAAGTTGACACATACGCGTAAATGTGTTAATTTGTATTTAGGATACAACAGTATATCTGCGGCAAACCCCGTGAAAGCGGGCGGCGCAAAGCTAGAGGGCCTAACGGCGAAAATCGCCTACGGCAGCCAGTTGCACGATTCCATCGATTCATATAAATCGAGGCGGCAACCTGGCGAAAACCATGCGAGGGTTGCTTTTTTATTTCTCTAAATCGTTTGAAAACGACGTAACGAACCCGCCAAAGCAACCCGATTGGAAAGGAGCGAACCCTGTTATGAAAAAATGGATAAGTGTTTTGACAAAGAGAGTTCTGCCGGCTCTGGCCGCCGTTCTGCTGCTGGCTGTATTCAGCGTATCCGCACTTGCGGAGTCGGGTAAGTCCGGCCACGACACCGGAAAGCCCGATGGAAACGCGACCCAGCGCGGAAACGCGGACAAGGACAACGGAAACGGTCAGGAGAAGCACGAGGAGAAGGTGAAAAACACCTACCACGGCATCTCAACGGATCAGATTGCGCTCGCCATTGAAAGCGTTACCGACGAAGCGACAAAGCAGGAACTGACCGCTTTGCTGGAAGCGTATATCGCCGCGCTGGAGAATAAGGACGCCGCGCTGTTAGCCAACAACGGCAGCCTGAGCGAACTATCGCAGCTTGCTTCGGAAGCGCGCGCCGCGCTGAAAACCGGGCTTGATGACGCGGGCTTTACGCTGGGCAGCGTGCTGGGCTGGCAGGAATGGAAGGACTACGGCAACGACGCGCTGGACATGGAGGCGATTGCCGCCGCAATTGCCGCGCTGGACGAAACCGACGCAAACAAGGCCGCGCTCAGCGCGCTGCTGGCCGCTTATCAGGAAGCGCTGAGTGCGGCCGAAGCCGACACGGAGGAGAACGCGGAAGCGCTGGAGCAGGCGACGGAAGCCGCGCGGGAAGCCCTGCTGGAAGCGCTTTACCAAACGGGTATTTTCCCGCTGCCGGAAACAATTCCGGAAGAACTTCCCGCGGCGACGCCGGAGGTTACGGAGTAACGCCGCTCTGCTGGCGGAACTGTTGACCGAGAACGAGAACGCATGTTTTACTCGGGCTGTTCCTGCAAAAGTCGGGAGCAGCCCGAAAATATAAATTGACATACGAAACAAATATGTTAAGATAAATAGGTGTAAATCGGCGAAAGCGGATTCGCGAGACTTGGCCGAGTAAAAATGCCCATCGGACAGGGCTGGCCGCTGCCGCGCGTGACGTGAAGCGTCACATTATTGATTGAGTTTTAAGACTCAAATTTTATAAGTTGGTTACTTCATAACCAGTGCGTTACAGCACACCACTTGTGAAACGGTCAATAAGAGTAGCGACGGCATCCAAGCTCAATTAAGCCAACAAAACTCTGATGAAACGGTCATAGTCATCGTTCAATCCCAATCGCTCGCAGTGTTTGCGTGCGCCGGAAAACGGAACACAGAGATGACGACAGGTGGTACTATTTTGCCGCCTGTCTTTTTATTTTGGCGGAGAATAGGCGCGAAGGCCAGCGGAAGGAACAAAGCCGATGAACCTCAACAAGCAGAAGCGCGCGCCGATTTACGAAGCGCTCGCCCAGTTCCGCAAACAGCGGGTCGTCCCCTTCGACGTGCCCGGCCATAAGCGCGGGCGCGGCAATCCGGAGCTGGTGGAGCTGCTGGGTGAAAAGTGCGTCGGCATAGACGTAAACTCGATGAAGCCGCTCGACAACCTCTGCCACCCGGTTTCCGTCATTCGCGAGGCAGAAGAGCTCGCGGCGGACGCGTTCGGCGCGGCGCGGGCGTTTTTAATGGTCGGCGGCACGACGTCGAGCGTGCAGAGCATGATTCTCTCGGCCTGCAAGAGCGGGGAGAAGATCATCCTCCCGCGAAACGTGCATAAAAGCGCAATCAACGCGCTCGTGCTCTGCGGCGCGGTGCCGGTGTATGTGGATCCCCGCGTCGACCCCAAGCTCGGCATTCCGCTCGGCATGGAGTTTGCGGACGTGCAGACCGCCATCGAACAGAATCCGGACGCTGTTGCGGTGCTGGTCAACAACCCCACGTATTACGGCGTTTGCTCCAACTTAAAAGCGATCGTGGAACTGGCGCATGACCGCGGCATGCAGGTTCTGGTGGACGAAGCGCACGGAACGCACCTATATTTCAGCGACAGTCTGCCGCTTTCCGCCATGGCGGCGGGGGCGGATATGGCGGCGGTTTCCATGCATAAGTCTGGCGGAAGTTTGACGCAGAGTTCGTTATTGCTGCTCGGCCCAAACGTCAACGCGCGGTATGTGGATAAAATCATCAACCTGACCCAGACCACCAGCGCTTCGTATCTTTTGATGAGCAGCCTCGACGTCTCCCGGCGGAACCTCGCGCTCCGCGGAGAAAAATCGTTTGAGAAGGTCGCCGAGATGGCGCAGTATGCGCGCGACGAGATCAACGAAATCGGCGGGTACTACGCTTTCGGGCGCGAGCTCGTCAATGGCGGCAGCGTGTTCGACTTCGACGTGACCAAGCTCTCCGTCTTTACGCGCGGCATCGGGCTGGCGGGCATTGAAGTATACGACCTGCTCCGGGACGAATACGATATCCAGATTGAGTTCGGAGACATCAGCAACATTCTTGCGTATATCTCCATTGGCGACCGTTTGCAGGATATCGAGCGGTTGGTTGGAGCGCTTGCGGATATCCAGCGGCTCTACGCCAAGGAGCCGACCGAAACGTTCCTCGCGGAATATATTTCTCCAATCGTAGCGGCAACCCCGCAGGCTGCGTTTTACGCGGAGGCGGAACCGCTGCCTATTCGCAACGCGGAGGGGAAAATCTGCAGCGAGTTTGTAATGTGCTATCCGCCGGGGATACCGATTCTCTCACCCGGCGAGGTGATTACAAAGGAAATCGTGGACTACATCCTCTACGCCAAGGCGAAGGGATGCTCCATGCAGGGGCCGGAAGACCCGGAAATCGAGTACCTGAACGTGCTGAAGGGAGGCAAACCGTAAGATGGAATTTTGGTTGAACGATTTGCATACGCCGAATGGCCAGCTCCCTTTAAATGAAAAAGGGAGGTGCTGAAAAATGGAATTCTGGCTGAACGACATGCACGCGCTGGAAGGCCAGCTCCCTTTAAAAGAAAAAGGGAGGTGCTGAAAAATGGAATTCTGGTTTAACGACATGCACGCGCTGGAAGGCCAGCTCCCTTTAAAAGAAAAAGGGAGGTGCTGAAAAATGGAATTCTGGTTTAACGACATGCACACGCAGAACGTCCAGCTTTCCATACGCGTGGAGCAGCAGCTTTTCAGCGGGGAAAGCGACTACCAGCGCATCGACGTGTTCGATTCCCCGGAGTTCGGGCGCTTTCTCGCTTCGGACGGCAGCGTGATCTTTTCGGAAAAGGACGAGTTTACTTACGACGAAATGATCGTGCACGTACCCATGGCGGTGCATCCCGGCGTCAAGCGCGTGCTGGTCATCGGCGGAGGCGACGGGGGCGTCGCCCGCGAGCTGACGCACTACGAGGAGATTGAAGTCATTGACGTAGTCGAGCAGGACAAGCTTTTTGTGGACGTCTGCCGCAAGTTCTTTCCCGCCAACGCCTGCGGATTGGACGATCCGCGCGTGAAGATCTACTATCAGGACGGCCTGCGCTTCTTACGTTCCAAGCAGGACGATTACGACCTGATTATCAACGACGCAACCGACCCGCTCGGACATACTGCGGGGCTGTTTACCAAGGAGTTTTACGGCAGCTGCTTCAAGGCGCTGCATGACGACGGCATTATGGTCTACCAGCACGGCAGCCCGTTTTTTGACGAGGACGAAGCGCCCTGCCGCGCAAAGCATAAAAAAGCGTTTCGGAGCTTCCCGATCAGCCGCGTCTATCAGGCGCATATTCCAACGTGTCCTGCGGGGTACTGGCTGTTCGGATTCGCTTCCAAAAAATACCACCCGCTGGAGCACTTCGACAAAAAACGCTGGGAAGAGCGGGGGATTAAAACCTGGTACTATACGGCGAACCTGCACGTTGGCGCGTTCATGCTGCCGAGATACGTGGAAGACTTACTGGAGGAGGAAGAAAACTGATGGAAAACGGAATGGGTAGAAAACTGCTTGTGATCGGCTGCGGCGGCGTGGCCTCGGTCGCGATTCAAAAATGCTGTCAAAACAGCGAAGCGTTCCCTGTGCTGGTGCTTGCCAGCCGCACCAAAGCAAAGTGCATTGCTCTTTCCGAACAGCTTAAAGGCAAGACCAAGACGGAGATATTCACCGCACAGGTGGATGCAGACAATGCAGACGAAGTGATGGAACTCATCCGCCGCGTCAAGCCGGACGCGGTGCTCAACGTCGCCCTGCCGTATCAGGATTTGGCCATCATGGACGCCTGTCTTGCCTGCGGCGTGGACTATATCGACACCGCCAACTACGAGCCGGAGAACACGGAAGACCCCGCCTGGCGCGCCGTCTACGACAAACGCGTGGAGGAGGAAGGTTTTTCCGCCTATTTCGATTACAGCTGGCAGTGGGCGTATCAGCAGCGGTTTGAAAAGGCGGGTCTGACCGCGCTGTGCGGCACGGGGTTTGACCCCGGCGTGACCAGCGTGTTCGTTTCCTACGCCAAGAAGCACTATTTCGACCGCATCGACAGCGTGGATATCCTCGACTGCAACGGCGGCGACCACGGCTACCCGTTTGCAACGAACTTTAACCCGGAAATCAACCTCCGTGAAGTCTCCGCGCCCGGCAGCTACTGGGAAAACGGCAAGTGGGTCGAAGTGCCCGCCGTGAGCATCAAGCGGGTGTACGACTTCCCCGAAGTGGGTAAAAAGGATATGTACCTTCTGCACCACGAGGAAATTGAATCGCTGGCTAAGCACTACCCAGAAATCAAGCGGATTCGCTTTTTCATGACGTTCGGGCAAAGCTACTTAACGCACATGAAGTGCCTGGAAAACGTAGGCATGCTTTCGACGGTACCCATCGACTTTCAGGGGCAGAAGATCGTTCCGATTCAGTTCCTCAAAGCACTGCTGCCCGACCCCGCGTCGCTCGGCCCGCGCACAAAGGGCAAAACGAACATCGGCTGCGTGATCAAAGGCGTTAAGGACGGTAAAGAGAAGACGATCTTTATCTACAACGTCTGCGATCATGAGGAATGCTACCGCGAACTCGGCAGTCAGGCCATCAGCTACACCACCGGCGTTCCCGCTATGATCGGCGCCGCTCTCGTTCTGAACGGAACATGGAAAAAACCGGGCGTTTTCACAACCGACGAGTTCGACCCCGATCCGTATATGGACATGCTGAACAAGTGGGGGCTGCCCTGGCAGGTCGATGAGAATCCCGAAACGGTGGAGTAAACGGTGAAGAGAAGCGAACTGCCAACGCCCTGCTTCGTAGTGAGCGAAGCGGCGCTTAAGCGAAATCTGGAGATACTACGCGGCGTGCAGGAGCGCACGGGCGCGAAGATTTTGCTTGCGCAGAAGGCGTTTTCCATGTTCCGCGTGTACCCGCTGATTGCGCGATACCTTTCCGGCGCGTCGGCGAGCGGGTTTTACGAAGCGCGGCTGGCACACGAGGAGATGGGCGGGGAGAACCATGTGTTTTCGCCAGCGTATACGGAAAGCGAGATGCGCGAGCTGACCGGTATCTGCGACCATATCGTGTTCAACTCGTTTGCTCAGCTGGAAGCGCACCGCCCGATCTGGCAAAAGGCGAATGTCAGCGTCGGCATCCGCGTAAATCCGGAGTGCAGCACGCAGTTTGGCCACGCTGTCTACGACCCCTGCGCGCCGTATTCTCGACTAGGCGTTACGAAGCGGAACTTCCGATCTGACCTTCTGGACGGTGTGGAGGGGCTGCACTTTCACACGCTCTGCGAGCAGGGCGCGGACGCGCTGATCGAGACGTTTATGGCGTTCGAGCGGGCGTTCGGCAAGCTTTTACCGCGCATGAAGTGGCTCAACCTCGGCGGAGGGCACCACATTACGAAGCCCGGCTACGATATAGCCGCGCTGGAAGATTTGATTCGTTCGATTCAGGCAAAGTATGGCGTAACGGTCTACCTCGAGCCCGGCGAAGCGGTCGCGCTGAACGCAGGCGAACTGGATACGACGGTGCTGGATATCGTGGAAAACGGCATGCATATTCTGATTTTGGACGCTTCCGCCGCCTGCCACATGCCGGACGTGCTGGAGATGCCCTATCGCCCGCCGCTTAAAAACGCGGGCGAGCCGGGCGAAAAGGCGGTTACCTGCAGGCTTGCTGCGAGGACGTGCCTTGCCGGGGACGTCATAGGCGACTACAGCTTCGATCATTTGCCGAAAATCGGCGAACGGCTGACGTTTGGCGACATGGCGATTTATTCTATGGTCAAGACGAATACCTTCAACGGCATGCCGCTGCCCGCCATCGCGCTGTTACGCGAGGACGGGGACTGCGAACTCGTCAAGGCGTTCGGTTATCAGGACTTCAAGGGGAGGCTTTCCTGAATTATGCTGCGTAACGCGTTACCCGCACGGGACGGCTTTTATATGCCCGCCGAATTCGAACCGCAGGACGGCGTTCTGCTGGTTTGGCCGACGCGCCCCGGCAGTTGGGGAAAGAACCCGCGCGCGGCGCAGGACGCCTTCTGCGAAATCATGCGCGCGGCAAGCGAGAGCGAGCGCGTGTTTTTGGCGGTTAACCGTGAGCATTTCAGCGAGGCGCTGGAACGCGCGGGCGCGTTCGCCACGGTGCTGGAGATTGCCTCAGACGACGCTTGGGCGCGGGATATCGGGCCTACGTTCGTGACAAACGGCACCGAAGCACGCGGAATCAGCTGGCGCTTCAACGCCTGGGGCGGGACGGTCGACGGGCTCTACGCCGACTGGGCGAAAGACGACGCGTTTGCGGAAGCGTTCTGCAAAGCCATCAGCGCAACGTGCTGTGGCGCGGATAACTTCGTGCTCGAAGGCGGATCCATCTGTTCCGACGGGGAAGGAACCCTGCTCGTGACCGAAGCCTGCCTGCTCAGCGCGGGGCGTAACCCGAACCTTACAAAAGAACAGATCGAACGCAAGCTCAAGGACTTCCTCAGCGTGCGGAAGGTGCTCTGGCTGCCGAGGGGAATCTATAACGACGAAACGAACGAGCACGTGGACAACGTCTGCGCCTTTCTTGCGCCGGGCGAGGTCGTGCTGGCTTGGACGGACGACGAGAGCGACCCGCAGTATGCGCTCAGCCGCGCGGATTACGAGTACCTTTCGTGCGAAACGGACGCAAAAGGGCGGCGGCTCGTGATTCACAAACTGCTAATTCCCGTCCATCCGGTGTGCGTGACCGGGGCGGATATGGAGAATCTGTCCGCAGACGCGGGGGAGGAAACGCGTACGATTGGCGAGCGCCTCGCCGCGAGCTACGTTAACTTCTACTTTACCAACGATTCCGTTCTTCTGCCTCAGTTCGGCGGCGAAAACGGTGCTTCCGACGCGCGCGCTGCGGAGCTCATGCGCCACCTCTGCCCGAACCGCAGGATTGTGCCGGTTTCTTCTCGAGAAATATTACTTGGCGGCGGAAACATCCACTGTGTGACGCAGCAAATACCGAAAGGAGCGCTAAAATGAGCAAGATCACTGTAGCCGCCGTGCAGATGCGCATGACGGACGACCCGGCGGAAAACCTCGCAAACGCCGAGGCGTTTGTGCGAAAGGCCGCATACGAAGGCGCGCAGATCGTGCTCCTGCCGGAGCTGTTCGAGCGGTCGTATTTCTGTCAGGAACGCCGGTATGCGTATCTGGATTTCGCGCTGCCGGTTTCGGAAAATCCGGCGGTACTGCGCATGCGGACTGTTGCAAAAGAGCTCGGCGTCGTCCTGCCCGTGAGTTTTTACGAGCGCGAGCAAAACCGGCTGTATAACTCCGTTGCCATGATCGACGCGGACGGCAGCTTGCTCGGCGTCTACCGCAAGACGCATATCCCGGACGATCACTTTTATCAGGAGAAGTTTTACTTTTCGCCCGGCAACACGGGCTTTCGCGTGTTCGAAACGCTCTTCGGGCGCGTCGGCGTCGGCATCTGTTGGGATCAGTGGTTTCCGGAAGCCGCGCGGGCAATGGCGCTGCAGGGCGCGGATATTTTGCTATACCCAACCGCAATCGGCAGCGAACCGATTCTCACGCTGGACAGCATGCCGCACTGGAGAAGGGTCATGCAGGGGCATGCGGCGGCAAACATACTGCCTCTCGCAGCTGCAAACCGCGTGGGCGAGGAGCGGGTTTCTCCCTGTGTGGAAAACGGAAATCAGTCCAGCGCGCTGGCGTTCTACGGCTCGTCGTTTTTAACCGACGAAACGGGGGAGATCGTTTCCTCGGTGGACCGCGCAAACGAGGGCGTCATTTTTGCCGCGTACGACTTCGAGCAGATCAAGCAGGCGCGCTTGAGCTGGGGGCTGTTCCGCGACCGCAGACCGGAGTGCTATACGGAATTGGTTCGATAAGCAGCCCAAATTCGGCTGCGGGTTGGAAAATATATAGAAGCAATCAAAAAAGCGCGGGAAACCGCGCTTTTGATTTGCTTAAATTAGGTCAGCGATTATTTTCCAATTCCGCGTTCGCTGTAACTGCCGTCGGGGCGGAGCACCTGCATCTTGGGAGGGGTGGACGGTCTCTGTGCGGGGTGTTCCATCTGCGGTTCGGAACCGCTTTTGAACTGGCTGATCAGCGCGTACGCTTCCGCGAAGGTTTCCGCAAGGCGGTCTGCGATTTGCGGTGGGATTCCGGCGGGTTCCGGCGGCGCGTAAACAGGCGCTTCCTGCCGCGCTGCCGGTGCGGACGGGCGGTTGTTCATCGCGGCCATGTAGGCGACGGAACGCGCCTGATCGCGCTCCGCGGTGACGCGTAAAACCTCGTTTTTCAGCTGCTCGATCTCTGCGCTATAACGTGCGTTTTCGCTGGCCAAGAGAGTTCTTTCATCCCTCCAGGAGGTCGCAAGGCTCGCAGCCTGCGAAAGCGCGGCTCTGAGCTGCTGCACTTCCTGCTCCAGTGCCTGCGTGCGCTCGTTGGCAGCGCGGATGCCGTCCACCGCCGCGCGGAGGCGCGCATACCCTTCGCGTTCGGCGTCGAATTTCTTCAGGTTCTGTAACAGTGTAGAGATGCGGGTATTGGCCTCCGCCAGCTCCTTTTCCCGCTGTGAAAGCGCTTCCTTCAGCGTGCGGATGGCGCAGTTGCGGGAGTCGATTTCGCTTTTTGCCGAATCCAGATCGGCAAAGATCGCCTCCATTTCGCGTTTGGCGGCTTTCGCCTGCTGGCTGAACGTGCGCTTGATATCCTCGAGATAGGCGCGAACTTCATCCGGATCGTAGCCGGAAAGAACACGGTGGAACCGTGCGTCGGCGTCCATGCGGCTGCGCAGCGCGTCAACGCTTTCCTCCTGCCGCTTCAGCTCTTTGTCCACGGAATCACCTCCAGAACATCGTTGACGCGGATATTTCGCTCGCCGGCGGTTCCGGCGGGCAGCTCCAGAACGCGCTTTGCGCCGCGCTGTACAGGCCAGGCTTTACCTGCGGGTAAAGCATGATCCACGCGGAGCACCAGCCCGGTGGGGTCGAGATAGACCGCGTCGATGGGACACCGCATGCCGAACGTATGGATGCAGTTGCAGGGCGTCAGCAGCAGGCCGCCGCCAGTGGGAATGGTGCGCCCGAGCAGGCCGCGCAGGCGCGAAAAATAGCGGTTGGCGTTCCAAACGCGCGCGAGCGTCTCTCCGTTTTTTCGAATCAGTACGGTCTGCATCGTTGTTTCCTCACTTAAAAGCGGTAATCAGGTTCACGGCGGCGGGCCCCAGCAGAATGATGAAAATCACTGGAAAGATAAAGGCGACCGTCGGAAGCATGATCTTGATGGGCGCTTTGATGGCTTTTGCCTGAATGCGCTGCTTGCGCTCCACCCGCAGACGGTCCGCCTGCGCGGTCAGTACGCTCTTGACCGATACGCCGAGTTGATCCGCCTGCAGCAGCGCGGTGACGAACGCGGAAAGCTGCTTGACGTCGCAGCGGTCGGCCATCTCCTTAAGCGCGGACTTGCGCGGCACGCCCATCTGCACTTCGCGGATAGCGCCGCTGAGTTCGGCGAGCACCGCGCATTTATTTTTGGAGTACTGACGCACAATCGCCGCGTCCAGCCCAAGCCCCGCTTCCACGCTGACCACTAATAAATCCATCACGTCCGGCAGGTCGCGGACAATGGATTCCTTCCGCGCCTTGACCTTTGACTTTAGAAAGATGCTGGAGCCGTAAACGGGGACGCAGAGCAGTACGAGCAGGATCAGCAGCCGGTAAATCTGCTCGATGGGGAGCAGCACGAACTGCAACGCACCCGCCGCAAGAAACGCGATGGAAAGTAGGCTCTTTACGAACGTAAACTCCTGCGCGGTCAGGTTGATGCCGGCGGTTTTGAGCTGTTTTTCGAGCTTTTGGCTCGCTTTGTTCGGCCCCGGCGCACGGTTCTTTCCGGCGAGGCGCTTAACCTGCTCGGAAAGGCGCTTCATGGTCGGCCGCAGGATGCGCTCGGAGAGGGATTTTTTCAATTCGTCGTCGCTGTACGTCCGCTCGGTATCCTTCACCTGCGCAAAGCGCCGCCGCATCGCGTCGCTCTTTCGGCCGAGGCCGTTAAGCAGCGCGATGAAGAAGAAGAAGACCGCTATGGTGCTTACGAGCACGACGAGCCGCAAATCGTTTTCCTCCGTAACATTTTAATATTGACGATTCAATTCTCTATTATGGGGCTTGCTAACGCTGTGAGTCGTAAACCAGAGATGATCTTGATCTTGACGACTCTATTCTTTATTATTGCGTCTGCTGGTGCGGCGAACCGCAAACCAGAGATTTCCGCTACATCTTGATATTGACGATCTTGTTGACGATGGAGAACCCGATTGCCTCCAGCACGACGGAGACGATGAGCATAATCCGCCCGGATTCCGTCGTAAAAAACATATCTACATATCCGGGGTTGATAAACATCAGCAGCACGATGATAAAGATCGGCAGTGCGCCGATGATATAGCCGCTGAGCATACCCGCGGAGGTCATGGTTTTTATTTCGCCGCGCAGCTGAATGCGCTGGTTGATCGTGCCCGAAATATTCTCCAGCACGGAGGCGAGGTTGCCGCCGATCTGGCGCTGGATGGCGACCGCGGAGCACATCAGCTCCAAATCCTGATTCTTGGTTCGCTGGACAAGCCGGCCAAGGCTCGCTTCCAGCGGCATGCCCATTTGGGTTTCGCGGTAAACGCGCATGAACTCGCGGGAGATGGGCTCCTCCATTTCGTCGGCAACGTTCTTGAGCGCGGTTTGAAACGAAAGCCCCGCGCGGAGAGCGTTGCAGATGATGTTCATCGCGTCGGAAAGCTGCTTGCCGAGAAGCGTAAGCCTGCGGTTGCGCTTGATTGCAACAAACCCGATGGGAGCCGCTGCACCGACGATGACCATGCCGATGGAGAGGCTCATGGGAACGCCCAGAAACAGCGCGGCGGCGGGGATGACAGCGCTTGTGACCACCCAGATGGTGATGAACTCCTCCGCGCGGAGCGCGACGCCCGCAACGTAGAGTTCGTCGGCAATCTGGTCGAG
>JBDKTD010000324.1:0-3914 GCA_039680365.1 Clostridiaceae bacterium | reverse complement strand
GTTGGAAACATTCAGGAGCTCTTTTCCGAAAACGCAATCGTCGCCGTCACCGACCCGGTTTACCCCGTGTATGTGGATACCAACGTCATGAGCGGTCGCGGCGGCGCATTCAGCGAGCAAAAAGGCGGTTACGAAAAGATCGTCTACATGGCGGGCAGCGAGCAGAACGGCTTTGTCGCCGAACTACCCCGTGAGCGCGTAGATGTGATGTACCTCTGCTTTCCGAATAATCCCACGGGAGTCACGCTGACCAAAGCGCAGCTTAAAACGTATATCGATTACGCGCGGAAGAACGGCACACTGATTCTTTACGATTCCGCTTACGAATCGTATATCTCCGATCCGTCGCTGCCGCACAGCATTTACGAAGTGGAGGGCGCAAAGGAATGCGCCATCGAGTTCCGCTCCATGTCCAAAACCGCCGGCTTTACCGGCACACGCTGCGCGTATACGGTAGTACCCAAGGCGCTTGTCGCTAAGGACACTTTCGGTAACGAAGTGCACCTGCGCGACCTCTGGGCGCGGCGCGTTGCAACCAAGTTCAACGGAGTTTCCTATATTACCCAGCGCGGTGCGGAAGCCGCCTACAGCAAGGTTGGCAACGACGAAATTATGGGCGTTGTCGCCTACTATATGGAAAACGCACGCATCATCCGCGAAGGGTTGGAGCAGGCGGGCTTTACCGTGTACGGCGGCGTCAACGCGCCGTATATCTGGCTCAAGGTGCCGCATGGCGACAGCTGGAAGTTTTACGACGAACTTTTGACCCACTACAACATCATCGGCACGCCCGGCGAAGGCTTTGGCGCGGCGGGCGAAGGCTTTTTCCGCATGACAGCGTTCGCCACGCGCGAAAGCACCATCAAAGGCATGGAACGCATCAAAAAGGGCGGCGTATGACAAGGATCATCGCGTTTGAAGGCATAGACGGAACGGGTAAAACCGTCCAGCTCGAACGGCAGGCAAACCGCCTCGCCGCGCTGGGGCGCAAAGTAAAAACGATCTCCTTCCCCGTCTACGAATCGTTCTTTGGCGCGGAGGTCGGTCGGTTACTCTCCGGCAGCGGCGGCGTAAAAGCCAGCGACGTGGACGGAAAATCCATGGCGCTCTGGTATGCGCTCGACCGGTTCGAGGCGTTCCAAACGTTCCAGTTTCAGGACGCGGACGTGCTGCTCATCAACCGCTACCTGCTCAGCAACGCCGTCTATCAGTCCGTGCGGGAGCGCGACCTCGATAAACCCGACCTGCTTGAATTCGTGCTGGAGCTGGAATACGAGCACTTCCGTATTCCGCGCGCGAACGCGCATATCGTGCTCGATATGAACCCGGAGAACGCCTCCGAGAACGTCGGCAAAAAGGGTTACCGCGAATATTTGGGCGACCGCAAGGACGTTTACGAGGAAATTCCCAGCCTGCAGGAACGCGCAAGGCTCAAGTATCTGGAGTATGCAGAACGCATGGAAGGCATACGCATCATCCCCTGCATGGAGAATAAACAGCTCAAGAGCATCGAAGCCATCGGACTTTTGATCGATCAAGCCGTGGACGAAATCCTGCTTTAGCACAGTTACGGTCACGGGTGCGTGCAAACCAAAGAACGCGAAACGGTTTTTTCAGTCTGCAAAACAGACTGCGGAAGATATCCAATAGATCATATAGGAGGTAATACAACATGAGAAAAATTGGTATTTTAACCGGCGGCGGAGACTGCCCGGGCCTGAACGCGGTTATCCGCGGCGTCGTCGAAGAATGCGCCGCCAACGGCATTGAAGTCTACGGCTTCTCGGCAGGCTGGCGCGGCGCGCTTTCCGGCGAAGGCCGCTGGCTGACACTTTCTGACGTGCGCGGTCTGCAGACGCAGGGCGGCACGATTCTGGAAAGTTCGCGCACGAACGTCATGAAGGAAGAAAATGGCCCGGAGCGCGTTCGCAAAACCTTGGAAAGCCTCGGTCTGGAAGGCCTCGTCGCCATCGGCGGCGACGACACGCTGGGCGTTGCCAACAAGCTGCGCAAGATGGGTATGAAGATGATCGGTGTTCCGAAGACCATCGATAACGACCTTTCCTGCACGGACTACACCTTTGGCTTCGACACCGCGAGCAACATCGCCATGGAATGCATCGACCGTCTGCATACGACCGCCGCGAGCCACGCGCGCTGCTTCGTTGTTGAGTGCATGGGTCGCCACACCGGCTGGATCGCCGTTCAGGCGGGCCTTGCCGCGGACGCGAACCTGATTCTGATTCCCGAATTCCCCAAGACGTTCGACGAAATCATGTCGGTCATCCGCGCGCGCTACATCAAGGGCGAACGCCACACCATCATCGCCGTTGCGGAAGGCTTTGAACTCAAGGGCGAAACGGAAGAGAACGTCGGCCTCGACGCATTCGGCAACAAACTGCTGCTCGAAAAAGAGGTCGCAAAGACCCTTGCCACCCGCATTGAAAAGGCCATGCGCGCTGATGCTTCGCTGGACGAAAAGCGCAAGTACTTCGAGTGCCGCTCGGTCGTGCTGGGTCATATTCAGCGCGGCGGCTCCCCCTCCTGCTTCGACCGCGTGCTCGGCACCCGGCTGGGCTTCAAAGCGGGCGAACTGGTCGTTACCGAGCAATACGGCAACATGGTCGCGCTCCAGGGCACGAGCATTGTAACCGCCGACCTTGACAAGGCCGTTACCGAGCGCAAGGAAGTCGATTGGGATTTTTATAAGTCCGTTTCGATCCTGTTTAAATAAGCTTAGATTACAAAAACGAACCGCCCGTGAAAACGGGCGGTTCGTTTTTGTTCAAATCCCTTCTCGCTCCAATACGCGCTTGAACTGCGTTTCGTAGAGCTCGCGGTAGACGCCGCTCTGCTCGAGCAGGTGATCGTGCGTCCCCTGCTCGCAGATCACGCCGTCCTTGACCACGAGAATCCAGTCCGCAGCGAGCACGGTCGTTAGCCGGTGGGCGATGACCACGCTGGTCTTGCCGCGCATCACCGCTTCCAACGCGTTTTGAATCGCGTTTTCGGAGATGGAGTCCAGAGACGAAGTCGCTTCATCCAGCACGAGAATCTTAGGGTTTTTGAGCGCGACCCTCGCGATGGATATTCGTTGCTTTTCCCCACCGGAAAGCTTTAGGCCGCGGTTTCCAACCATGGTGTCGTACCCCGCTTCCTGAGACGCGATAAACTCGTGAATGTTAGCGAGCTTACAGGCTTGCTCCATCTCCTGCTGGGTTGCGTCCGGCTTTGCGTAGAGAAGGTTTTCGCGGATCGTTCCGTTAAAAAGATACGCATCCTGTGTCACTACGCCAATGTTCTTGCGAAGGTACGTCAAATCAAAATCCCGAACATCCGTGCCGCTGACGGTGATCTCTCCCGCATTTACGTCGTAAAGGCGCAGCAACAGGTTGACGATCGTGCTCTTGCCCGCGCCGGAAGGGCCGACGATAGCGACCATGCTGCCGGACGGAATGGTAAACGTGATGTCCTTTAGAATTGGCTCCTTCTGCTCGTAGGTAAACGTTACGTGCCGAAAGCTGATCTCGGTCTGCTCCAGATCCGGCTGCACGGCGTCCGGTTTGCTCTTGATTGTGACTTCCTTGTCGTAATAATCAAAAATGCGCGTAAAGAGCGCAAGCGAGCGCGTAAAGTCAACGCCAAGGTTCAGCAGCGAATTCACCGGCCCGTACAGGCGGTTGACCAGTGCGATCATGGCTGTGATTGTGCCTATGGTCAGCGCCGCATCGGTTTTTGAGATGATCAGCCAGCCGCCCATAAAGTAGATCAAGAGAGGGCCGATCTGGGAGAGCGTGCCTAGAATCATGACGAACCATTTGCCGCTGCGCTGTTCTTTGAGCGTCAGTCTGGTCACGCGCTCGTTGACGGAGACAAACCGGTCGTACTCCGATTTTTCACGCGTAAAGAGCGCA
>JBDKTD010000043.1:0-9150 GCA_039680365.1 Clostridiaceae bacterium | reverse complement strand
TCTCGCCCGAGGAACCGCTCCGCTCAATCTTTGACCGGCTTCCGCAGGCGTATCAGACGCTTTCGCAGGAGTTACCGGTGTTCTATGGCGACGTAACACGCGCAAAATCCGTCCTCTGGTCGAACGGGCTTTCCGAGCAGGGCATTTCCGGCGTCTTTATCGGACTCACCGCCGAGCCGAACGTAAACGTCCTCCAGCCGCCACTGCTCGTGTATCAGGCGGCCGCGCACGAAATGGCGCATCAAATGGGTATCGCTTCCGAAAACGAAGCGGAGTTTACGGCGTACCTCGCCTGCATACATTCCAGCGATTCGAACGTTCGCTACTCCGGGTTGATCTTTGCGCTCATCATCAGCGGCAACGCGCTCTACAAAGCCGACCCCGAACGCTATCTGGAAGCGACCAGGACCTACGGGGACGCGATTTGGCGCGACTTGAGCGATTACGACGCGTATTGGGACTCGTTTGACAAAGAGGTGCAGGAGAGCGCTGATAAACGCAACGACGCGTACCTGAAGCACAATTCCCAACAGAGCGGCATCCTTAGTTACGGTGAATCCGTCGATCTGCTGCTGGCCTACTTTGCTAAGTACGGTTCTGTTTGCATGTCCTCGGCGGGCTGACGAACAGACCGTGAAAAACGAAAGCCTAACAAAAAGTTAGAATACATAAAATTATTTCAAAATTCTGCTCGTTTTGGGTTTACAAACAAGTTGCGATGTTGTATGCTGATACCGTAAAAAGCGTGCTTTATCCATAATAATTTACAGGAGCGAAGAACATGATTGACTTGACCATGAATCGCGACAGCCTCAAGCGCAGCGTTGAACGCGCGCGCGAAAAGGGCATGATTATCCCGACGTTTGCCCAAATGCGGAATCCCGCGCTGATTCCGGATAAGATCAAACAAAAGCTCACCGGCGTTGGTTTGTGGGACGTAAACCCCCTGAACCTGTTCCGCATCAGCTGGCATAACGAGCCCAAGGACTTTGGCGGCACGTTCGGCGGCGTAAACTTTATCGAGTTTCCGTCCGAGCTGACCGGCGTCAAGGCGCGCATCATCATGCTCACCGGAAAGTGGTTCCCGACCGGCTGCCATAAGGTTGGCGCTTCGTTCGGATGCCTCGTTCCGCGTTTGGTCACCGGACAGTTCGACCCGACCTACCACAAGGCCGTTTGGCCGAGCACCGGCAACTACTGCCGCGGCGGCGCGTATAACTCCGCGCTGCTTGCCTGCCAGTCCATCGCCATCCTGCCCGCTGAAATGAGCAAGGAACGCTTTGATTGGCTCAAGACCGTTGCCGGCGAAATCATCGCGACACCCGGCTGCGAATCCAACGTGAAAGAGATTTTCGACAAAACTTGGGAGCTCAAGACAACCCGCAAGGACGTCGTGATCTTCAACCAGTTTGAAGAGATGGGCAACTGCGTCTGGCACTATCAGGTGACAGGCCAGGCCATCGAGGAAGCGTTTGAGAGCATCCGCTGCGAAGGCGACCGCTTTGCGGGCGCGGCGTTCACCTCCGGCAGCGCGGGCACCATGTCCGCGGGTGATTACCTCAAGGAGAAGTTCCCGACCTCCAAGCTCGCCGTCGGCGAAGCGCTGCAGTGCCCGACACTGCTCAACAACGGCTTCGGCGGCCACCGCATCGAAGGCATTGGCGATAAGCACGTACCGTGGATCCACAACGTCAAGAACACCGACATGGTCATCGACATTGACGACGAGGACAGCCAGAAGCTGCTGCGTCTCTTCAACGATCCGGTCGGTCAGAAGTACTTGATCGACGTCGTGGGCGTTCCGGCAGACTTCGTCAAGAAGCTCTCGCTCTTGGGCATTTCCGGCAACGCGAACCTGCTTTGCTGCATCAAGATGGCAAAGTACTACGAGCTGACCGAGCACGACGTGCTGGCCACCGTGGGTACGGACTCCGCCGTCATGTACGCCAGCCGCATTCAGGAACTGGCGGAAGCGGACGGCGCTTACACTACCGCAATGGCCGCCGCGGACTTTGCCGAGCATCTGCACGGCATCCGTACGGACGTTATGGAAGAGCTCACCTACACGGCGAGAAAGCGCATCCACAACCTCAAGTACTACACCTGGGTCGAACAGCAGGGCAAAACCTACGAAGAGATCAACCAGCAGTGGTACGACGAGCATTACTGGACGGATATGCACGCGCAGGCGGGCGAAATCGACGCGCTCATCGACGAGGTCAACGCCGAAACGGGCGTACTCAAGAAACTGTAACCGGATATCAAAAAATCGCCGCGCAAGCGGCGATTTTTTTACGTTGCGAATGAATTACAGACCCTTGACGAAGCAGCCGAGCGTCAGCAGCAGCCAGCCAGCCGCGAGCACCCAGTACGCGTTGTCGGAGACGAACGGAATGGGGAGAAATGTACCGATTATGCCCAACAAGCCGAGAACCAGTGAAATCCAGAAAGTGACGCGCTTTGGCGCGCTGATATGGAGTTTCTTCTTTGCCATGCGGTTGCCCTCCCAATCGATTTTGCGGACAGCGTGTCCGTTACCGCCAGTATATCCGATTCACACTTGTTAAACAAGCGAAAAACAACCCGCTTTACAGCGGGTTGTTTTGTCAGCAAAGAGGTTCAGGGCGCGGGCGTTGCCAGTACGGGCTGAAAATTCGTTTTGACGACCAGCGAAAATTCCATCGAAACGACGTTGATATCCGTGTTGATTTCGGCGTAGATGGCGTTGGTTCCCGTTTCCAGAACGGTTGTGCCAAGCGCGTTGTGGATTTTGCCGATGCCGCAGATCTTACCGTCGGCGGTGTAGTAAACGATTTCCACCTCGCCGTCGAGCGGCTGGGGAAACGCGTTGATGCAGAGCCCGTCCAAAAACGTTCCGTCGCCATATTCGTACACGCGCAGTTCGCCGAATGAAAGATACTGGTAATAGTGATCGTCCTGCAGAATCTGATTGCCGAGAAGATCTGTTGGAATCGGCTCCGCGGTGATTTCCGCCGAAAACGGATCGGGTAGCGGGGTAGGGGTTGCGGCGGGCGTCGGCGTTGCGGCAAGCACCGGCTCGGCGTTTTCACAGCCGAGCAGAAGCAGTGCCGCAAGCGCAAACAGCAGTAAAAACGCTCGTCGCATGGCCTTACTCATACTTGCGTTCCAACCGATTCACGAAGGAGCTTCTGCTTGAGGTCGTACAGGCTGTCCGAAAGGTCAACCTTGTATGTATGCGGCATTAAGAGGCGCTTGTATTCGTCCCACATGGAGGCGAACTCCTTTTTCGCGTACGAGGAAATTTCGTGAATATCCGGGCAAGTGTACACCTGCTTACCGCCCACAAAGACCGGAACAAGCAGCTCGCGCACCGTAAACTCCGTCAGCGTCATGCTCTTGTAAGTCTGAATGGGGTCGAAGATGCGCAGCGGCTTGCCTGGGTCGATCGTTTCGTGCTCAAGCGCTATCAAATCCGCAATCGCCATGCCGTCCTTGTCGTAAAGGCGGAACACCTTTTTATAGCCGGGGTTTGTCACCTTGGCGGGGTTGTCGGAAATCTTGATCTTGGGCACGAGTTTGCCTTCCACCACCTCGGCGCTCATCTTGTAGACGCCGCCGAGCGCGGAGTTGCCCTCGCTCGTAATCAGACGCGTACCGACGCCCCAAACGCTGATGCATGCGCCCTGCGTTTTGAGGTCGCGAATCAGAAACTCGTCCAAATCGCTGGAGGCGGCGATGACGGCGTTCGGGTATCCCGCTTTGTCCAGCATGACGCGCGCCTTTTTACTCAGGTACGCGAGGTCTCCGCTGTCAAGGCGGATACCCTTCGGCTCGTGCCCGGCGGCGCGGAGCTCGTCGAACACCTTAATGGCGTTGGGAACGCCGCTGCGGAGCGTATCGTAGGTATCCACGAGCAGCAGGCAGGTGTCCGGAAACACCTTTGCATACGCGCGAAACGCGCTGACCTCGTCCGGAAAGCTCATGACCCAGCTGTGCGCGTGCGTGCCGGAAACGGGAATGTCGAACATCTGCCCGGTGAGTACGTTGCTTGTTGCGTTGCAGCCACCAATGATGGCAGCTCTCGCGCCGTAGATGGCAGCGTCCGCGCCCTGCGCGCGCCGTAAGCCGAACTCCAGTACGGAGTCGCCGTTGGCGGCGTAGCAGATGCGGCTGGCCTTGGTCGCAATCAGCGTTTGATGGTTGACAAACGTTAGGATTGCCGTTTCAACGAGCTGCGCTTCCATAATGGGCGCGCGGACGCGCACGAGCGGCTCGTAAGGAAACACCACCGTGCCTTCCGGCATGGCGTAGAGCTCGCCGGTAAAGCGGAAGGTGCGCAGGTACGCTAGAAAATCCTCGTCGAACAGGTGGAGAGAACGCAGGTAGTCCACGTCCTCCTCCGTAAAGTTGATGTTGTTGATATAGCTGACCACGCTCTCCGTGCCCGCCATAATCGCGTAAACGATGTCTTCCTTGGGGCGGAAAAAGAGGTCGAAAATGCCTTGGTTGTCCTGCATGCCTTCCTTAAAATAGCCATACATCATAGTGAGCTGGTATAGATCGGTCAGCATGGTTAAATTGCGCATGATGCTTTATGCCTCCTTGGGGGTTTCATTGTTCGGTTCGGGCACTTCGTCTGCCTTGGTGGGATTTTCTGCGGCCGGTTCCGTTTCTGTTTGCGGCTCGGTTTCGGGTTCAGCCATTTTGGCGGTTTCCACGACTGTTGCGGTTTCGTCGGCCTTCGGAACGGGTTCCTTGCCGGAGCGCAGGACTAAAAGCAGCAGAGCGGTTATTGCGAGAACGCCGTAGACCAGCTGCGAAATGCGAATGACACCGAGGACGGTTTCGGTGCTTTGAAGCAGGAATTCCAACGCAAACTGGCCGATGGAGAACAGCAGAATGTACCAGAGCGTTAGCGCGCCTTCGCGCTTTGCGCGTTTGCGGACGATCAGCCAGAGCGCGGCAAAGACAAGCGCGCACCAGACAAAGCCGTAGAAGAAAGCGGCGTAGTGAATCGTATCCGTTTTCTCAATTAAAACCGAGAAGGGAAACCATTCGAGAGAAGCGGATTTTACTTCCGGCCCGTAGCCCACCTGGTCGAAAAAGTTGCCCCAGAGCGCGAACCCCTGCGCCAGCAGAAGCCCCGGAGCGAGAAGGTCGGTCAGCGAGAAGAACTTGAGTTTCTTGGCCAGCGAATAGATGACGATGCCGATCAGAACGCCGGCAATCGCGCCGTATACGGAGAGGCCGCCGTCCCAGATATAGAGCATGGTGAGCGGGCTGGCTTTGTAGTACGAAAGGTGCAGCAGAACATACGCGATTCGCGCGAAGACCACGCCCATGGGAATGCCGATCAGGCAGAGATCGACCGCTGTGTCCGAGGGGAGCTTTTTGCGCTTGGATTCCACCTGCGCCAGCAGAATGGCGAGGATGATACCGACGGCAAGCAGCAGACCCGACCAGTAGATATCGAAGCCGGCAACGGAGAACGCAACGCGACTTGGAAGTTTCATAGCCGAAGCAAAGGGCTGGAGAAGATGCAGGTACATGATATCCTCCATAGACGTTCTGAAATGATTTTCTCTATTATAGCTCTTTTTTGCTGCAGAGAAAAGGTTGCAGCATGGTTGGATTATGAAACATTCCGTGAAGGGAGGGGTGGACACGATGGTAGTTCAAAAAGAAAACAGCTATTCTTTCGAATAGCTGTTTTCTTTTTGGTGCGGCAGATGGGACTTGAACCCATACGCTCGCGCACACGCCCCTCAAACGTGCCTGTCTGCCAATTCCAGCACTGCCGCGCACCATGTCATTATAGCCGCCGACCGTTTTCTTGTCAATTCTTTTTCACGAAAATTCGAGCGTAAAAATCATGAGTATGTTTCGTTCAAAACGGACGCTTGAAGATAGCAACGACCTCGTTTATGATCAGAGTATTCAATGCCGGTGAAGGGAAGCAATACATGGAGCAATTCTCCGATTTCGAACGTTCCGAGGCGCGGCGAGCGATAGAATCCGCGCTACATAAAAGCGAAAAAGCCTTGTTAAAGCTTAAGCAAGGCTCTTTTTCGCATACGTTGACCGCGCGCGGCGTCGCGGCATACCAAATTGCGCTGGAGCTGCTGCAGCCGGAAACCGAAGCGAAAGAAAACGAGGCCGCGTCCGCACAAAAACATACAAAGCAGGAGCTGGATGATGCGATTCGGTTTTTTGCCAGCACAATAGGAAGGGTAGAGAAAATTCTGCCCAAGTTTGCCGAAGGTACGCCGCAGCATACGCTCGCGGTAAGGCGAATCCGGGCGTTTGAGATTGCGGAAGCTCTCATAAGCTATCAGAACGGCTAATGAACGAATTTGAAGGCCAATTTGATCAAAGAGAATCTGTCGATAAAAAATCGATGTTCAGTTGAAAGAGGATATGTTAATATAAAGATGCGGAGATAACATTTCCAGAGTCTGCGAAAACGGCCAGCGCGGACGATGACGAGCCGGAGAACCCGAAAGAACGGGGAACCGGCTTCGCCATAAGCGGGGGGCTGCTACAAAAGATCAGTAGTTGAAGGGAGCCGTTATGAAACATACAAAAAAAGTACTCTGTCTGCTGGCCGCAATGATCTTTGCGCTTTCAGCGGCAAGCTGCAGCTTCACGACCGCAAAGGTCGTCGAACCTTTAATGACCGAATCGATCGACGCAGAGGGCAAACCGGGTAACGTGGTTACCTCCTACACAGCCGACACTGATGCACTGTATGCTTCGGCAAAGCTCATGAGCGCGCCGAACAATACAAAGGTTCGTGTCGTCTGGACCTATGTAACAGGAAATCAAACCATAGATGAAGTTATGATCGACAGCGGAGATATTGCGGATCGCTACATCTATTCGAACCTTGAACCCACAGCAACTCTGCCAACGGGCGATTATAAAGTCGAGTTCTTTGTAGAAGACAAGAAAGAACCGGACGCAACGGTTACCTTTACCATTACGCCTGTTCTTGCCAGCATTGAGGACGCGCACATGACGTCCTTTATGGATGTTGGCGGTGAACCGGCGGACACGATTACCACGGTTGAACCCACTGGCACATGGTATGTCAGCGCTATTCTGAGAAACACACAGCCGGATACCACCATTCGCTTCGTCTGGAAGGACACCACCGGCGCGGTGATCGATGAATACACCTTCGATCCCGAAGGCAAGTCCGATATCTATATTGGAGGAACGCTTCAGTTGAGCCAGGTTGCGCCCGACGGAACCTATCAGGTCGAAATCTATCTCGACGACAAGACAGAACCGGAAACAACCGTTTCCTTCGACGTCAAGGCAATCGATGCGGAATCCTCCGCGGCGGCAAACGCCGACTATTCTGAGTATTCGCAAACGGAAGCCGGATTCTCCATTTCGTATCCGACGGACTGGGAAAGCATCAGCATTCCCGAAAATCTGGCTGCCGGATTCTATCCGGAAGAGTACGTGATTGACGGCGAGGATGAAGTCAACGCTGTTGTCGTCGTCAAGGTGCTGGATGTCGGGTATTCCACGCAGGAAGCATTGGACGAATGGATTGCGGAAACGGAAGCCGAGAACAACGAGAATTATGCATCTCTCGACAGCACGATTGAGAAAGTAAATGGCCGTGATATGGCGATGTACGCTTACACTTGGACGCGCAGCGGCTACAACCTCGTTACGTTTGACTTCCTCGTTGTAAACGGCGTAGATCTCTACGTAATTACATTTACGTCGACGCAAGAAGCGCTCGACACACTGTATCCGTATGTTGAGCAGATGGTCCTCTCGTTCAAGATTCTGTAACCAGCGATAACACCTCAAGCATTCGCCGGGTATGCCGAGATAGTTCGGCTGCCCGGTTTTTTTAGCATATTTTTCTCCCAAATGTGAAGTTTTCTCAGAAAGGACGCTGCGAAAGCGTCTCGAAAATAGACAAAAGCGCCGGGGATATGGTATCATCCTACGAGAATACATAACCGCTGGAAGGACAAGTAAGCAACTCTATGAACGAACTGGAAAAGGGCAAGCTGGCAAAATCGCATTTTGAAAAAGGATATAATTGCGCGCAGGCAGTACTGCTTGCGTTTTGCGAAGAGACAGGGTTTTCCGAAGAGCAGGCGGCAATGCTCGCCTCCGGTCTTGGCGGCGGCATGGGGCGCATGCGGGAAGTCTGCGGCGCGGTGAGCGCGATGTTCCTTGTGGAAGGCTACCTTCATGGATACAGCGACCCGGCGGCCAAGGAAGAAAAGGCGGTGCTTTACGCGCGCATCCGCGCGCTGGCGGACGCGTTTAAGGAGCAGAACGGTTCCATTATCTGCCGCGACTTGCTGCTGGAAACGGAAACCACGCCGGGGTTCGAACCGGAGCAGAGGACAGAGGCCTACTATCAGCGCCGTCCCTGCGGCTGCTATGTAGAGGAAGCGGCGCGTATTCTGGCAGGCGCGCTCAACAGGGAAGAATAGAGACCGTAAGCAACTTTTGCGAAAGGGGCGGTAGGCAATGCCGATTTTTGCGCAGGGCGTAACAAAGAACAAACTGACGATTCTGTACTATATTCGCGCCAGCAAGCTCGACATCACGCGCGAGCAGCTGTACCGCGCCATAGCGGAAAACGACGTTATGAACTACTTTGATTTCGAAAGCTGCGCCCATGAGCTGGAGGAGGACGCGTTTATAGCCGCGGTGCCGCATGCGTTCGGGCAGGGGTATCGCGTTACCGTTCGCGGCACGGATATTCTGGAGCAGTTTGAAGAAAGCCTGCCGGTTTCGCTGCGCGAAAAGCTGGATCGTTATGCGCGAAAGCATATGGAAAAAATGCGCCAGCAAACGCAGATTGTCTCGGACATGGAGGAACTTTCCGGCGGCGGCTATCTTGTGCGTCTTCGCGCGCTGGAGAATAACGCGGCGATTCTGGAGCTTTCGCTTCGCGTTGCCACGCGGGATATGGCGCAGAGAATTCGCGCCAACTGGGAAACCGAGTCCGAGGCAGTTTATACGCTGCTCTTGGAAAAACTGCTGAAAAACGAATAAACGAGAAAAAAGGCTCTACACTATAGATTGGGGTAGAGTAAAAAAAGAAGAAGCATAACCGCTTCAAATCTTGTAGATTAAGGTTGTTCAAGCCACTACGAGAAAAGGAGAAGGTTATGCTTCAAACAC
>JBDKTD010000182.1:0-1784 GCA_039680365.1 Clostridiaceae bacterium | reverse complement strand
TTCCGCTTCCTCAGCGGGCTCTGTTTGCGGCTCCTCTTTCGGCTCCTCAACCGGCTGCGCCGCGCCGCAATGCGGACAGAACGCAACGTTTGAAGGGATCGACTCGCCGCACTTTGCGCATTTGCGCCGCCCGCGATGCTGCAGAACTTCCTGCTCCAGTTCCTCAATCTCTTTTGCCATGGCCAGCGCGCGCTCGCACTGCGCGGGGAACTCGTTTCCGTCTTCCGCGCCGTGCTTGGCACAGTACAGATTGCCGATTTCGGCGTACACCATGCGCAGTTCGCGCTGCTTGCCCGCGATTTCTGTGTTTTTGCTGAGAACGTTGAAAACGTCCGTCGTTTTCTTCCAGATATCCTGGCCGAACTGTTCGACCTTTTTTCCAAAGTCTTCCGCCATAGGAAAGCTCCTTTCAGAATAAGAAAGTTGATTTTGTACGAAAACTGATTTCTTCATGAGTATAGCATTCGGGTGATTGCGCTACAATCGCGCGCAGGTTTTTCTACAAAAACATTGCAATTCGATCATGATTTTGTGTATAATAATCCTCGCGCGAGCAGTTGACATGGAGGGTTGTCAGAGTGGTCGATCGTGCGGCACTCGAAATGCCGTGTCCTTAACCGGACCCAGGGTTCGAATCCCTGGCCCTCCGCCAAAATAAAAGAGACGCAGAATGCGTCTTTTTTATTTTGCGTTATTCAAAGGGATTCGAAGGGCGGAACAGCAAAGCGCTTAGTAAGCGGTTTGCCCGCCCCGGGTAGCGCCGCCGACCATAGCCGCGCCGCGCGAAGCGCAAGCGGCGGTTGGCGAAGCGGAGAATCCCTGGCCCTCCGCCAAAATAAAAGAGACGCAGAATGCGTCTCTTTTATTTTGCCTTTCAGACACGATTATTGCGCAATTGTTAACCTATGCCGGAAACAAGCAATAAAAAGAGGAATTCGAATGCGGTAATCGAATATAACTTTATCTGACAGTCTTGTTTGCTTATTAAGAGCCAATAACGGTGAAGCGAGGAGAAGACGGTATGAAGAGGACGATCGCAATTCTGCTATCCTTTCTATTAGCGTTGTCTGCATCCGGCTGTCGACTGCCGGAAAGCATCGACAGCCAACCGCCGGAAAAGGAGAAAGTTGAATCGGGTGCGGCTTCGGTAGCGCCAGTACAGGCCGCGACAGCGGAACAAGCGCCAACGCTGATGCCTACGGAGACCCTCATGCCAACGTGGACGCCCGCAGCAACGCCGGAACTATCCGCGCCGGACGGCAAGGGCGTTATTAACTTTACAATTGTTTTGCATCTGGAAGGCTGGAACGATGGTGAAAGCGAAGCGAGCTTTCGCAGACACGCCGAACAACTGCGTGAATACGCCGACCTGTTCGAAACGTACGGCGCAACCATGACACTCGAATCGAAAGAGATCATTGACGGATGTATCAACTGGAACGACAACGTTCTTCTCGAGCTACAGCAGCGCGGCCACGCGGTCGGCATTCATGCGGACGCGGGCGGACAGGATGGCGCTACCATACGATCGATTGTAAAAACGCTGACGGAGATGCGGGGGAAACTCCTGCTGCTCGGTATTAACGCAACGTTTGCTTCCGGCGTGGCGTCCAAAGCAAACTGGGTCAAAGCCTGCGAGGACGCGGAAATCGATACGGTTTCCTGTATGGTGGCGTATGGCCTATGGTCGTTGGACGAACAACTGCGCCCGGAGGGATTTGAACCCTATCGCTCTCCTTCCGACGGGCATGAGCCGTATCCCTTTGCGCTGGAAGACCGGCTGA
>JBDKTD010000174.1:0-21585 GCA_039680365.1 Clostridiaceae bacterium | reverse complement strand
GTACTCTTAACCTGCAGTACGGGACAGGGGCACAACTCCGCCGCGCAGGCGGTAAAAAAGGCGCTCGAACAGCGCGGCGCGGAATGCGATCTTCAGGACGCGCTGGCGTTTCTCGGCGATAACGTTTCTAAAACCATTGAGGAGGCGTTTGTCAACATTGCGGTTAAAACGCCGCGCGCGTTCGGCTTTCTGTATGCGGCGGGCGAGTTCTTGAGCTCCGAGCGCAGAAAGTCCCCGGTGTATTTTGCCAACGCGCTCTATGCCGAAAACCTGCGTACATACCTTACGGAACACGAAATCGACGCCGCGGTCTGCCCGCACCTCTTCCCTGCGGAAGCGCTGACGTATCTGCGTAAAAAGCAGCAGCTTTCCGCGCGCACGTACTATATTTCCACCGACTACGCCTGCATTCCGTTTCTGGAGGAAACGGAGATGGACGCGGTGTTTACGCCGCATCCCGACCTCACGGATTCGTTTGTCAAGCGCGGCATCCCCGCCGAGCTGCTGATTTCAAGCGGCGTACCCGTGGACGGCGCATACTTTGCGCGCGTGGAAAAAGCGGACGCGCGCCTGGCGCTCGACCTGCCGGTCGATCTGCCCTGCTACCTCGTTATGACCGGCGGCGAAGGCTGCGGGGACGCGCAGACGCTGACAAAAAAAATGCTGGAACGCCTCAAAGGCAGGGACGCGCGCATCATCGTCCTTACCGGGCATAACGCGCAGCTGCAGCGCGCGCTCGAGAGCCGCTTCGGCGGCGACGTTCGCGTGCTCGCATTGCCGTTTACGCATCAAGTTCCTTTGTATATGGACGCCTGCGACGTGCTTTTGACTAAGCCTGGCGGCATCTCCAGCACGGAAGCGGCCATCAAGGGTATCCCCGTAGTGCATACGCCGCCGATTCCGGGCGTAGAAACGCTCAACGCGCAGTTTTTCGGCGAACGCGGCATGTCCATTTTTGCTCCGAACGAGGATTCCGCCGCGGAAAACGCTATCCGTCTTGCGCTGGATCTTCCCCAGAAAACGCGAATGCTCGCCGCGCAAAAACAGTACCTTTCTCCGCTTGCGGCGGACCGGATCGCCGCCCGTATTCTTGGTCAATCCGTCGACCCACAGCCGAACTGAACCATGTGTTCAACTTTTACAACATATGTCTTTAACGGAACGCCGCGCGCGTTCCGTTTTGCGCGGCCCGCTCAACACTTTCTTTGCATGAACAGTGGGTTCTTGCAATTCAGTATATGACATGTTATATTTGTAAAAACTGTCGATTTAAAGCACTTAACCGCGCAAACGCAATAGAATATGCAGATTGCGGCCCAACCCGAACGATCCGGCAACAATATAAAAGAGCGCCGTCCAGGCCTTGAGCCGAACAGCATAGATACCGATACACGATTCTTGCCCCACGAGGGCAACACTCACTGGAGGAACCGAATGCTCAAGCAGGTTCTGATCGTAGGCGACGACGGCGATGGCTGCAGCCAGCTCGTTGAAGCGCTTTCCAGCGCCTATGAACTCCGTCTTGCCAAATGCGGCGACGAAGCGCTCAGTACCCTCTCGGGCAAAAACGCCTCCCGCATCAGCGCCATCCTGCTCGATCTTTCCCGTTCCGCCGAGGACGGCATCGCGTTTTTACAGACGCTCTCCGGCACGCCGGGTCTTCGGGATGTCCCGGTGCTGATTCTTTCCGACCCGGCCGATCACGCGGAAGAACTCAAGAGCATCGACTACGGCATGTTCGATTATGTGACAATGCCGTTTAACCCCGCCATTCTTGTTCTTCGTTTAAAAGCGACCATTGAGCGCAGCGAGTACGCAACCTTCAGCAAGTACCGCTATCTCGCCGAATACGACGCGATTTCCGGCGTCTATAACCGCGCAAAATTCTTTGACGCCGCCCGCCGCGTTCTGGACGCAAATCCGGATACACGGTTTATTTTGGCACGTTTCGATTTGGATCGGTTTAAAGCGTATAACGACCTGTTCGGCATGGAGGAAGGCGACCGGCTTCTGCGTGAAATCGGCCGTTTCTTTATGCGGAATCTCGACCCCGAAGCGAATTACGGGCGGCTGGAAGCGGATCATTTCGTGTTCAGCATGCCGGAAGAGCGGTTCAAGGCGGGGCGGCTTTTGGCGGAGTTCGTACTGCACTTCAGCTCGTTTCAGCCAAATTTCGTGCTTTCGCCGCGCATCGGCGTCTTTCAAATCAAGGATCCTTCTCTGGAGATCAGCCGCATGTGCGACCGCGCGCTGATGGCGCTGCGCTCCATCAAGAGCGGCTCCGCCCAGCGCGTGGCTTACTACGACGATTCCATGCGCAAGCGCATTCTCGAAGAGCAGGCGCTCATCGGGGATATGGAAGAAGCGCTCCGGCTGGAACAGTACGAAGTCTATCTCCAGCCGCAGTACAACCACCGCACGCGCAAGATCGTCGGCGCGGAAGCGCTCGTACGCTGGAAGCATCCGCAAAGGGGGATGATTCCGCCTAACACATTTATCCCCATCCTCGAGAAAAACGGCTTCATCAGCCGGTTGGATTACTTTGTCTGGGAGCGGGTCTGCAATCTTCTGGCGCGCTGGCGGGAGCAGGGTCTGCCCTCCGTTTCCATCTCGGTTAATGTCTCCGGCGCGGATATCCACATGCCGAACCTCAGCGGCACGCTGCTTGATTTGACGCAGAAATACGGCGTCGAACCCCACGAGCTGCGGCTCGAAATTACGGAAACAGCTTACATGGAAAACGCCGAACGGTTCGTAACCGTCATCGGTGCGCTGCGTTCAAACGGGTTTCTGGTTGAAATGGACGACTTCGGCAAGGGCTACTCCTCGCTGAACACCCTCAAGAACGTCCCCGTAGACGTGCTGAAGCTCGATATGGGGTTTCTGCACGAAACCGAAAGCAGCGGCGGCAGGAGCGGCGTCATTCTGAACTCCATTCTGCATATGGCGCACTGGCTGAACCTGCCGGTCATTGCCGAAGGCGTGGAAACGCTCCGTCAAGCCGACTATCTGGCCTCCATCGGCTGCGACATCGTGCAGGGTTATCTTTATGCGCGCCCTCTGCCGATACCGGAGTTTGAAGCCCTGCTGGCGCGCGGAGAAGCGGGCGACTTTATCGGCGACTATGCGCTTTTGAGCCAAATCGACGTAGAAGAACTCTGGAACCCGGATTCCGAAGCAACGGCGATCTTTCGCAGCTTCGTCGGCCCGGCAGGCCTGTTTGAACTGCGCAGCGGAAAGCTGGAAGCGCTGCGAATCAATCAAAGGCTCTGCGACCTTTTGGAAATCGATTACATCATCTTCCGCGCGCACAGCGCGAACGCGCTTGAAATCTTCGACGAGAACCAGCGCGATACCATCGTAGCCATGCTCGACCGCGCGGGCATGCAATCCGAAGAGGCGTCCTGCCAAATCACCTTCTTCGGTATTCGCACAGGCAGGGAGATGCGGCTGCTGTTTCGCGCCGAGATCATCGCCATCAGCGTGGACCGTAAAGTCTTTTTCATCGGCTGTGAGGACTTCACCGAGCAGCGGCGCGAGTTGGAGGAGCAGCGCTGGCACGACGAGCAGAGCCGTCTCTTGATGGAAGGTTCCGGTTCCGTAGCGTTCGAGTACGATCCGGAAGCCGACGTCCTCGTTACGTTCCAGAGTATTCCAGGCAAAGGCACGGAGCGGTTGGTCAAGAAGAACTTTCTTGTCAGCTTGCCAAACGACCCCGTGCTGCACCCCACAAACGCCATCCGCTTTGCGGAACTCGTGCACCGCTCTCTCCTTGAACCCGGAACTGGAACGGAAGAAATTCTTGCGGATTTAAGCGGCTCAGGTTTTCGCTGGTACCGCGTAAGCTATACCAGCCTTGCCGACGAGTTTGGCCGCGTGCGCCGCGTTGTCGGCCGGTCGGAAGATATCCAGCTGGAGCGCGAACGGCAGCTCATGCTGGACGTGCTCGACCAAACGCTGCGGCAAGCGGCGGAAACCGACCCGGTCACCAGGCTGTACAGCGTCGGCTCGATCAACATCCTGATTCGCAACCAGCTCGCCAAGCTGGAAGAAGGCGAACGCGCTTACCTGACGTTCTTTGAGTTTTGGGGCGACGGCGGCGCGCCGGAAGCGCCTGACGGCGCCGACTTGAACGATCTGCTCGTCAGCGCCGCAAGCATTCTTACGCATGAGATGGAAGCAGACGACCTTCCGGGCAGGATCGGCTTTCGTTCGTTCTGCGTGTTCTCCCGCCGAAAGATCAGCGAAAAAGCGCTCGCGGCAAAAACCGAGGATATCCTTGAATCGATGCGGCGCCTGCCCGCCATAAGGGCAAGCAAGCTTAACGTCGGCGCGGCGATCGCCGCCGTCACGAACAGCGAGCAGAGCTTCCACCAACTGCTGATGCGGCTGGACGCGGCGCTTAAGAAAGCAAAAGCGTCCGGTACGGCGCGCTGCATCTTTGCGGAAAACGCCCCCGGCCTGCGCGAAAGCCAGCGCCGTGCGGTGTCCGGCATCCAGTCCCTGCAGCCAATGCTTCTGGATATGGTGTTCCATCTGCTCTTCAACGCGCAGGATCTCGACGCGGGCATCCGCGCAAGCATCGCCCTGATCGGGCGGCTCGCCGACGTCAGCCGCATCTTCGTTTTTGAGCAGCACGGCAGCAATAGGCTCGCCTGCGAGTTTGAATGGTGCGCGGAGAACATCCCGCCCCGGGCGGAACAGCTGCAGAACGAACTCTGCGGCAGCGTTGCCGCGCGGGATTTCCGGGCGTATTTTTCCCGCGACGGGCTGCTCGTCCTCCGCTCCCCGGAAGAAACCGGCGAAAAGCTGAAGCAAGCAGCGCAGCATGAGGGAATCTTATCGTTGATGGAAGGCGCTCTGACCGAGAATGGAAGGGTAATTGGCTATATCGGCTACGAAGAACGGCGTGCCGGCCGCTTGATCCTGCAGGATCAGATCGATTTGATCACATCGATCTCGCGCGTATTGAACGTTTTCCTGCTGAAGCGGCGCGCGTTTTTACATTCCGAGGCGGAGCGCGCCTATCAGGAAGCGATGTATTCCTGCGTAGACCAATACGCGTTTTCGCTCGACAGCGAATCCCGCAAAATCCGGGTCTGTAATCGCAGAACCCGCGAAAAGCTAGGCAGGGACACAACCGGAGAATGCTGTTACAGCGCGCTTTGGGATCGAAACGAGCCCTGCGAAAGCTGCCCCGCCGAAGCGCTGGACTCTGGCGAGGTTCTGTCCCCGACGCAAGAGTCCGGCCGCTGCGTGCTGATATACGGCCTGCCGTATGAAGGCAAGCGCGTGCTTACTCCCCGTCTTACCGAAGAATAGCCCTTTGGCAAGCCCGCTCCGGTTCAACCCGGAGAATAAAATGGCTGATTGGATTCACTTTACCTATGAAACGTTTTCTGGCCAAGCAGTTTCTCAACATCGTTTTCATCGTGCTCATTGTCGCCGCCGCGCTGGTGATTTATTTCCTTTCGCGCTCGGAGAAACAGGCGGCTGCCGCCGCTTCCCCTTCGCCTGCGCAAACGGCCGCGTCCGCGGCGGAAAAGGCCGTGTTTTCCGGCGTTCCGGAGTCCGTGTTGATAACGCATTTGGAGTCCGCCGAAGAATATACCGCCGAACGCGCCAAAGACGACGACCGCAGTTGGGTGATTACGCTCGGCGAATCTCCGGAGGTAGTCGCATCTCTCAGCTATACGGTTGACGACGGCGCGGTTTCCTCCGTTGAGCTGCAAGTCGTTCTACCCGCAAAGCTGAGTAAAGAGAGTTCCTCCAGTATTGAGCAGTATCTCGCCAAAAATGCCGATGAGGCAGACGTCGCGCGGGATGACGCGGTGCGCCTGCTGCTGTGCGACCTGATCCCCGCCTGCGACAGCGAGGATGCGCTCTCCCCTGCGCAGGTTCGCCTTTGGGCGGAACACGCGGTGCAGATCAAGAGCGCGAGCGACGACTATGACGATAAGTGCTGCGGCTGCCAGTTCCTTACCTACCAGACACAGCGAGACGAACAGAGTATTCTCGTCTGCGTGTTTTTCGCCAACAGCTGAACAGCAGCTTCCCGTCGGCAGCTGCGCGCGGTAAACCCGCAGACGCGCTCGCACGCAGTACATCGTCCAACTCGCCTGCCGGCAAAGCAGGCGGCGAGCTTTTATACCCGCCATCTTCCTTGCCGCGCCGTCGTAAGGCGCGGTTTTCATTTAGCCGCGCTCTGCCGCGCATTTTCGCTTTTCAAAGAGTAAAACAACATCTGCCCTGTATTCTGTCCGCACGCCGTGTATAGGCGGACTCTCTTTCCTGATGATGAAATTCGTGGTATGATACAATCAGAGTAAGAAATGATCGGAGGCCATCTTTGATGAATCTCATAGAATTGCTCGGGCCCACCGCCATACCCAGCATCATATGCCTGATTATCGGGTTTGTGTTGCTGCTCGTTGAAATGTTCACTCCCGGCATCGGCGCAGCGGGGGTTTCCGGGGTAATCGCGCTCATCGCGGTCGCCGTCATGCAGTTTGGCTGGGGAAACGCGCGCGTCGCATCCTACATTGTTGCCATTACGCTGCTCGTTATCATACTGGGGATCGTCTGGATCATCCGCTCGCTGCAGCGAGGCAAGCTGTCCAAGTCCTTTCTGGTTCTCAACGCCCAGTCGGATGGTGAATCGGTGCCTGAAATCAAGAACGCAAAACAGGAGCTGATCGGCAAATCCGGCGTCACCGTCACCCCGCTCCGCCCCTCCGGCATTGCCGAAATCGACGGAAAACGCGTGGATGTTATGACGGCGGGCGCGTTCATTGAACGCGGCAAAGCAGTTGTAGTTGTCAAAGCGGAAGGCATGCATATCCTCGTAAGAGAAGAAACGGCCGCCGCAAACTAATCCGGCGTTACCGGAAACCAAGGATTCGATCGCCGATCATCCGGCGTGATAGAACTGTAAAATAACAGCAGGAGGGTTCTTATGGGTTGGACTATTTTTATCATTGTCGCAGCATTTCTGTTTCTCGTTCTGTTCTTTAGCTTCGTGCCGCTCGGGCTTTGGATTTCCGCCCGCGCGTCCGGTGTAAAGATCGGCATTTTCACACTCGTCGGCATGCGCGTTCGTAAAGTCGTCCCGAGCCGCATCGTAAACCCCATGATCAAGGCCACCAAGGCGGGTCTTGATGTCAACATCAACAAGTTGGAAGCGCACTTCCTTGCCGGCGGTAACGTAGACCGCGTTATCAACGCACTTATCGCCGCGCAGCGCGCCGGCATCCCGCTGGGCTTTGAGCAGAGCTGCGCCATCGACCTTGCCGGGCGCGACGTGCTCAACGCCGTTCAGATGAGCGTTAACCCGAAAGTCATTGAAACCCCAATCATCGCCGCGGTTGCCATGGACGGCATCGAGCTGCGCGCCAAAGCGCGCGTCACCGTCCGCGCCAACATCGACCGTCTCGTCGGCGGCGCCGGTGAAGAAACGATCATCGCCCGTATCGGCGAGGGCATCGTCACCACCGTCGGTTCCAGCCGGAGCCACAAGGACGTTCTGGAAAACCCGGACCGTATCTCCCGCACCGTTCTGGACAAGGGTCTTGACGCGGGCACCGCGTTTGAAATCCTCTCCATCGACATCGCGGATGTGGACGTTGGCCGCAACGTCGGCGCGCAGCTGCAGATCGACCAGGCCGAAGCGGACAAGCGTATCGCGCAGGCGAAAGCCGAAGAACGCAGGGCGATGGCCGTGGCTCAGGAGCAGGAAAACTTTGCCGCCGTCGCCGGCATGCGCGCGCGCGTGATCGAGGCCGAAGCGGAAGTTCCCAAGGCCGTTGCGCAGGCGTTCCGTGATGGGCACCTCGGCATCATGGACTACTATCGTATGCAGAACATCACTTCGGACACCGAAATGCGCACCGCCATCAGCAAAGGCACCAAGCCCGTCGTGACCGACGCAAAGAAGTAAAGCATATGCAAGCGTTCTGGGTTATCATTATTATTGCCTGGATTGTCATTCCAATCCTCGCAAAAAAGAAGCAGCAGCAGGCCAAAGAGCAGGCTGCCCGTGAGCAGGCCGCGCGGCAGCGCACCGCGCAGGCTGCTTCCCAGCAGCGCGTACAGCAGCCCGTCCGAACCGCACCGATTACAACGAGCATGCGCACCAGCATGCAGTCTTCGTTTGAAGGCAATACCTCCAGCGAAGGGTTCGGCTCAAAGGACGAGGGCACTCCAGCGCGTCAGATCGAATCGACGCTCCAAGGCAGGACGACAACGCTCAAGCAAATCCGTGTTGATCCGGAGCATGTTGTCCGCGCTTCCAGCGAAACCGGTCACGTGCACGAAGAAACGAGCATGACAGGCGTTGAAAAGGAATGCGCGCCGGACGCCACATCTACAGTTGCCGCTGTCGCAAGCGCCGCCCCCGAAGGCGCGTTTGTATGGGACGTCTCCCAGGCGCGCAACGGGCTGATCCTTGCGGAAATTCTCGGCCCCTGCCTTGCCCTGAGAAACGAGTAAAATCCAAATACAATATGAACGGGTTGGAAATTATCTTTCCAACCCGTTTTGAAAACGCAGCAGAGTTGATATAATATAACGCATGAATCCTTCGGAACTGAAACAAGATAAGCATTATTGGAAAAGGGTACTGTTTACATCGGTACCCTTGATTGTATTATTCGCGGTTTTCGCGCGCTGGGTGCTGGTTTCGGTCCCCAGCGACCCGCTCGCGATCCTCGCCGCAGCGGCCAGCGCGTTCCTCTTTGCGTGGATGGGCATCCGCTTCATTCCGCAATGGATGGCAGCCTGGAGCCGCTCGCCCTGGCTGCCCGTTCGCCCCATGGAAGGCAAGCGCAGCGGAAGACCCGCAAACATGCACCCGTTTTTTCAGCTCATGCTGTTTCTGGTTCTGTTTCGGGTTTTCGTCTTTGTCTTTGCCTACCTCATTCAGCTCGCGCGGGTCGGTTATTCAGGCGGCCTGATGGAGAGTTTCGGGCTTTGGAATCAGCTGGGTACGGACAGTCAGCACTATCTCACCATTGCGCGCGACGGCTACGTCAGCATTGGCGACGACCGACTGCTGATCGTATTTTTGCCGCTGTATCCGATTCTCGTTCGAATTTTTCAATATGTCTTCGGCTCCTACCTCGCCAGCGGACTGTTCGTTTCCAACGTCTGCTGGCTGCTTTCGGCTTATATGCTCTATGAGCTGGCGCTTTTGGATACCAACCGCAGGGGCGCGCTGCGAGCGCTGAAATACCTCTGTATCCTGCCCGCGTCGTTCCTCTTTGCCTCACCGCTTTCGGACAGCCTGTTTTTACTGCTGTCGCTCCTCTGCGTCTACTGCGTACGCAAGGGGCTGTATCCGTTCGCGGGCATCGCGGGCTTCTTTGCTTCGTTTACGCGGATGCCGGGCATTCTGCTGCTTGCGCCCGCCATTTTCGAGCTCGTCGGCCAGATCGTTCGGGAACGCCGCGCGCACGTCG
This sequence comes from Clostridiaceae bacterium, assembly GCA_039680365.1. Classification (GTDB taxonomy): domain Bacteria; phylum Bacillota; class Clostridia; order Christensenellales; family CAG-138; genus UBA7703. Next base: position 12,130 of record JBDKTD010000174.1, on the reverse strand, counting down.
CCGACGCGCGCTGGAAGCGTCGCATGGCAGGCAGCGCGCTTTCGCTGCTGCTCATCCCCTGCGGGCTGTTGGTGTATCTCTACATCAACTACTCCGTCACCGGCAACGCGCTGATGTTTTTGACCTATCAAAAGGAGCATTGGCACCAGCAGCTCGGCTGGTTCTTTTCCTCCACGGCGACCATCGCCACCAACGCTACAACGACCTTTGCCAGCAACGCGCCAATGGTCTGGGGGCTGTGGATCCCGAATCTCGTTTACCTTCTCGCCTCGCTCGGCATCGTGCTTGCCGCGCAGAATAAACTCCGCGCGTCAAACGTTGCCTACTTTATCGCTTACTACGCCGTCTGCATGGGCGCTACCTGGCTGCTTTCCGCGCCAAGGTACTTGACTGCCGCATATCCGCTCGCTCTGGCGCTTGGCGTGCTCACCGAAAAGAAATGGGCGGACCGGCTGGCAACGGGCGTATGCATCCTGCTGTTCGTTCTCTACCTGATCGCGTTTGTCAATCAATGGTACGTCTATTGATCGGGGGAAACCGAATGGCACGGAAAGCGAATTCTGCACAAGAACGGAACTATATGAAAAATCTCTGGGAACTCTTTCTATCGTTTTTAAAAATCGGCTCGCTGATGTTCGGCAGCGGGTATACCATGCTGCCGCTGCTTTCGCGCGAAGTCGTGGATCGCCGCGGCTGGGTCACCGAGGAAGAAATGCTGGACTATTTCGCCCTGGCGCAGTGCGCCCCAGGCGTTATTGCCGTCAACACCGCGGTCTTTATCGGCCAGAAGCGCGGCGGGTGGGCAGGCGCGGCCGCCGCTATTGCGGGCGTCATTACAGCACCCATTCTGGCAATTCTGCTTGTCGCAATCGTGCTGCTGCAGTTTTGGGATAATCCGGTCGTGGTCAGCGCGTTCAACGGCGTGCGCGTCGCGGTTGCGGCGCTCATCACAACGGCGGTCATCCGGCTGTTCCGCGCCAATGTCAAAAACTGGTTCGGCGTCGCGCTTTGCGTCGTCGGATTCTTGATTGCTGTATTCGGGCTCTCGCCCATCCTCGTCGTCGCAGTCGGCGTCGTTGCGGGTCTTGTCGCGGGGAGGGTGCGGAAATGACATATCTGCTGCTGTTTCTTGAGTTTTTCCAGACGGGGCTGTTCTCCGTCGGCGGCGGCTATGCCACACTGCCGTTTTTGCAAAAGATTATGGAGCGGTATCCGGACTGGTTCGGTTCGCTTCAGCTTGCGGATATCGCCGCGATTGCGGAAACAACGCCCGGCCCTGTCGGCGTCAACGCCGCAACGTTTGCGGGCTATCGTGCCGCGGGTGTGCCCGGCGCGCTGATCTGCACATTCGCGCTGGTGCTGCCGTCGTTCATCATCGTCTCGCTGATTGCGCGCGCGCTGGAAAAGTACCGCCAGAACAAGCTCGTCAATGATATATTCTCCGGCCTGCGCCCCGCCGTTACCGGCCTGATTGCCGCCGCGGCCTGGTCGGTGATCCACTCCGCGCTGATTACCGGCGCGTTTGCGGACGGTTTTTTACAGGCGTTCGACTGGAAGAGCGTCTTGCTGTTTTTCGTGTTCTTTGGGCTGATGATGCTCAAAAAGCTCAAAAACGTCCATCCGGTGTTCTTCTTTCTCGCAGGCGGCGCCGTGGGTGCGCTGTTGGGTATGATCTAGCGAACGAATGCGCCCCGGCAAAATGGAACCGCCAAATGACGTAACTTCGAGAAAGCGAATTGACTTTCATTCTCAGCGTGGTAAAATATTCCCGTTGCGACCGTGGTGGAACGGCATACACAACGGACTTAAAATCCGTCGGGGAAACCTTGAGGGTTCAAATCCCTCCGGTCGCACCAAAAGCAAGAGCCTCCAAATGGGGGCTCTTGCTTTTGGTCAGTTGTTCAGAGGGATTGGAAGCCGCGTTAAGAAAACAGTCCAGTGGACTGGTTTCAGCGGCCGGGGAGCGCAGGCGAGAGACTGCGCCGCGCAAAGCGCAAGCAGGCCGAAGCCTAAGCGGAAAATCCCTCCGGTCGCAACAAAACAAAAATGGCTTATTGCCCTTTTTGTTTTGGTCTATCATTCAGGGGGATTGGTATACGCCGAAGCGTCTCGGAAAAATCTCCAATCTGAAAATGCGCAGCATTTTTTATTATTCAAAATTTTTCACGTAGCCGCGTTAAGAAAACAGTCCAGCGGACTGGTTTCACTTATTGAAGTCAGATATAATTACAGATATCGTTTGCTTGTTTCGCCGAGCAACCGCAACCAGAATTGAAGCAGCATGAAAGGATCAGCATGGAGATTGTACTTTTTACAATGGGTACCAGAGGGGATGTTCAGCCGTATATCTATCTCGCGGAAGCGCTCAATAAAGCCGGTCATCAGACAACAATCGGCACGCATCCCTGCTGGGAAAAGCTCGTAACCGGCGCGCAGATTGCGTTTGTCCCGATCGGCCCCGACGTCAATATTGAGTATGAAGCCGCCGTCATTCGCGGCAAAACGAAAAACCCGATACTGAGCATGCTGCGAACAATGCAATTCGTGTTCAGGATTATTGAACAATCCTCCGGCGATATCTACGAAAACTGCAAAGGGAAAGACCTCGTGATCGTTTCGCACAGTCAAATGGGTGCAATCGAAGCGGAAGCGCTGAACATCAGAACCGTAAACATCACCTTGCAGACCGAGATGATACCCGAAGTCGGTAAACCGAAATCTCCTTTGCAGAGAATATTCGGCGCCCTCATAGACGCGCAAATGGTGAAGCCATACAATAAAATCCGCAAGCTCTATCATCTGCCCAAGGTGACGAAGATTGATCAAATCATGTCTCCGACGCTGGATATTATTCCGCAGAGCCGCTATGTAGCCGAGCAAAACCCGTATTGGGAGAAAAAACACCGGATCGTTGGCTACTGGTACAACCGTGACGAGCATTTTGAGCCCGACGAAGAACTGCTTTCCTTCATCCGCGCAGGCGAAAAGCCCATTATCCTTTCTCTCGGCGCAATGGCCTTCGAAAGCGGTCAGGAAAAGCAAAAGCTTGACGCCTTTGTTCAGGCATTCCGGAAGACGGGAATGCGCGCAATCATCCAGGGCTTTGAAAAGACACTCGCGGACTATCCGCTTCCCGAAACGATGATGCGCGTCGGCAGCGTTCCGCATAGCTGGCTGTTCCGGCAGGGATTCTGCGTCATCCATCACTGCGGGTTTGGCACATCGGCAGCCGCTATGCTCTACGGTGTTCCATCCATTCCGGTTCCGCATGTGCTCGATCAATTCGCTTTTGCCGATCGTCTGTTCCAACTGGGCGTGAGCGTCAAGCCGATCCGGGCAAACGAACTGAGCACAGAACGCGTTGCGCAGGCAATTGAAGAAGTAAAAGCGAACGATACGGGACTGCGTGAGCGGGTGTCCACACTGTCGCAAAAAATGCAGGACGAGAACGGGCTTGAAACCGCCGTCGCCCTCATTCAGGCGGACGCGGGCTGGTAATCCCGCCGGAAAAATCGCCCGAATGGATTTGACAGAAGTGGCTCCGGTTCTCTTTGCATGTTTGAGGCCGAAGCCCTTCTATCTTTTTATATTCCTGTCGGTCTTTCAAATAAATTTACCGCATATAGAAAGCGGCGGGCACCGCTCTCGCCATGCCCGCCCTGTTTTGTTGTTTACTAGAAGTTGAACACGCTTTCCCAGTCGAAATCGCCGGATGTTTCGCAGCTCTTCGGCCAGTGCTCACACCATGCGGGCACCATAGGGCGCTCCACCCGATCGAGGCTCGGCGTGTAGGGCTTGATATCCAGCACGGGGGTTCCGTCCTCCGCGTCGATATACGCCAGCCCGAGCACGGCGTTCTGCCGGTCGATATACGTCACCTCCGCGCAGGACACCGCAATTGGGTTCGGCCTGCAGGGCGAGCGCATTGCGAACGTCCCCATCAGCGCGGGCGCGCCTTTGTAGGGCGCGGCCTCCGTGAGCCTGCTCCGCGTTTCCGCGGAATCGCATTCGGAGAACCACCAGAGAACCATTACATGGCCAAATCCATCCAGCCCCGTCAGCGCGGGGGCATACTCTTTTTCCAGTTCAACGCACATTCCTTCTTCATTTGCGCGCACGACGCCAATCTTTTTGACATAGTATTGCTCCATTTACAAATCTCCTCGTTTCGATTACTTTCCGGCGCCGTGATTTCAGTATAGCAGTCTGTTTGGACACTTCAAGTGGTTTTTTTTGAAAATTATTACCCATGTTTCCGAGCAAACACAACTCCTCATTACGCTTTAGAAATTTATGTTGATTTTTGAAAATTGTAAGAAATTTCATGTCTTTACTCCGTTTATGATATCAGTAAATCAATATTCGGAGGTTAAAGCTTATGTTAAAATTCAACAAATCATCAATGCTTGGACTTATTCCAAAGAAGAAATCCGCAGTACTGAAGGATCAGCCTACCCCTAACCCTTCCCCAGCACCCGCTCCCGGCCCTTCGCCGGAAACATCCCCGCCGTTACCCTTACCTTAAAGACGCCCTCGCCCAAAAAAGCGCCTTCACCATCCACAGCAGCGCCAAATTCGATTCCTTCGGCACCCTCTCCTTCTGGCAAGCCTTCAGCTTTTATTAGCTCAAAATTGCAGAGCGAGATTGCCAATTTGGACAAGAAAGCAGTTTTTGACTTACTAAACGGTTTCAACGATCGTCCAAAATCCGATCCTCAGTCAAAAGGCAGTAGAACAGTAATGATGGCTCCGATCATCAAACCTTCCGCTCAGGAAACGTTCGGAGGGTAGATTTTAATGTCCGATGGCGGGCAAAACGGAACCTCGGAAGATGGGATCATATATGACCCTCGCACGCGCGAGTCCGGCGCGGGCATTGACCCTACCGCTCCCATATCCGACTCAACGAAAACCGGAAAGCAAAAAGTATCCGCAACGTTGGGAATTCCAGCCGAACACGCCGAGCTTGCAGAAATCGTCGCGAAGCTGCCGGACGATTTCGACTTTTCAAGTTGGGAAAGCATGACGGCGTTTCAGCAGGAAAAAGCAATCCGTAACAGCGGTTTATCAAAAGAGGAACAGATGAAAATCCTGAACGCGGGTACTTCTATTGAAACGATTGCGTTGGTTCAGGATATGAGTAAACATCGTGAACTATATGGACTATCAGAAGAAGAACTGCTCGCTGCTTTAAAAGAGTTGTTTGCAATAACAAATGCACGTATTGGTGCGAAATTACATGCATTCCCGTTTTCTCTGAACAGCCAGGCAACTAAGTCGTTTCTTGCTATGCTAGATGAGAAGGAAGCTGCATTACTGGCAGATCTGAATTATGGAGTTGTCGCCGACTTTAATGCGAATATACCCGGACAAAAAAAATCGACCCCAACTTCCGGCATTGCTTGGCGACACCTCGAAAGGAGTACCGCTTTTATACGAGGGTGGTGATATTTTCGAAATATCGGACAGTTTTTTCGAGGATGCAGCGGCTTATGATGAAATTCGAGAAGACATTGAAAGTGGGAAAATCATCTTCCACAGCGAGGATCAAAAAGAGCGCTATTTGGAGTATTTAGACTCTCAGTCTGCGAAAAATGAAACGATCTATCGCAGACAGTTTTCGGAATACATAAAAACCGCGCGGATACCCGTCTACAAGAAAGAGCAATTGCAGTTCCTGAGTGAAGAATTGTCTGTTGATCAGTTACAGGTACTTACAGATGAACTCAATCAAAAAGGAGTACGAAGTGTTCTCAATAATCGAAATTGGGAACAATTGATGAGAGTTTTACTATCAGACGGCGAAACAGCTGCTAAGCTCGCCGCAGACGAAGCATACTCACCAATTTGTCCCCGTATTTGGGAGGGCATGGATATTGTAGAAGAAGAAGGTATGCAAGTAACTGGTTACTATTACAATAATAAGCAGTACTACATAGATATCTATTGTCCAGGATCGGACCCTGTATCTATTGCGCTTGGCAAATCATTGCCCTCAAATGTTTCTTTACGCATCACTACAGCTACCGCATGGGATATGGTAGGTGAATCACTAGAGTTGTTGCTGAAAATGTACTTGTCCCTACCTCTTGCCGCCGACTTTACGTATGCTTATTGCGTTGAAAACGGTATGACTCGCTTCCTACCCGAAGGGATTTCACCGTCAGATGTGCCTTATCTCGGTGATTTACTGTCCCAGCTTGATCCTCTAGATCATACTATGCATATACAAAAGGAAACCATTTTTGTATCAGTCGTCGTGGAACAAGGTGGCGGTGACAATCCGATATACAATAAGATGGAGGTGCAGACTCGCTTCAGAGAGCGACGTTGACAAAATTTCATTCATACCATAGATAGATTTGGATAGTCAAGCTTGGCTGGGCAGAGGTTCCTTTTTTTAGAGTTACTGTTGATATGGATTCATTCTCCACAGAGACATAGAACTCTTCGTTGTTATCATGCCCAGCCAGAAATTCGCTGCACGTTTGAACCGCTTGATTATAGGATAAGCCTCTCCACCAGCCAGGATTTGCATTCTTGTCCGATTCCAGCGGTGTTTCGAATTCCTGCAACATAAACTCCAATAGCGGAACGATGTATATCGTTTCACCTTTTGTCCCCGTTTTCAATTGTTCGAATTGAATCCACCAGATCAGCGATTTTCTCCTGTCACTGGTCGTGTAAAACAAGCAAGAAACAGAGCTGCCGTCTTCACATTGGACCGGCACGGTTTTGTAGGTATCGCCATCGCTCTCATAAGTATAGTTCACGCTGTCGATATCGATGGACATGCCGTACTGCGCCATTTGCTCATTGAAAGCTTCTTCGAACTGGTAAGGCGTTTTCTTGTATGGTTCCGTCGGCGGGATATAGTCCTTGATTCGTTCAAGATTAGCAAACAGAACAAAAGGCGCAATTATGGTCAGCAGCAGTATGATTGCAAGCGTTCTCTTTTTCATTGTTTTCTCCTGTATGATATGCGGTATAGTCATTCGGTTTCTGGATGCAGCATGGCGGAAATGGAGAACGCACCCACGCGAAAGACGTCGTTTGTGTACCATCACATTTATCTCAAGATTAATCATATTATGAGAATAAGATTATTCGAATTTGTATGCTTTTCTCTTCTTCGTTCTTTCGCTGCAGTTTAACCGGGGATGCTTTGCTTTCATCCGAAGCGACGTAGAATTCAAACCCTTGTTGAGCGCCTGCAACAAACGTTTGGCAGTACCTAATTGCCTCATTGTAAGAGACAGCTCTGGAACCTGCGAGCCCCTTGTCTTTATCTTCCAACATGGGTGCTTCGAATTCTTGCAGAATAAACTCCATCAAAGGTACGATATAGATCGTCTGCGGTTCTTTACTGCTCAGCGACTGCTCGAATTCAATCACTTCGATCTGTGATTTAGAGCTTTTGCCAGTTGGGTAATACGTACAAGTGATAGTGCTTCCATCCTCGCATTGGATAGGCACAGACTTGTAAAGAGAATACTCGTCATAAGGCCAAGAAACGCTGGATACATCGATGGACATCCCGTACTGCGCCATTTGCTCATTGAAAGCTTCTTCGAACTGATAAGGCGTTTTCTTGTATGGTTCCGTCGGCGGGATATAATCCTTAATCCGTTCAAGATTGGCAAAGAGGACGAACGGCGCGATAATGGTCAGCAACAGTACGATTGCCAGCGTTCTCTTTTTCATTGCTTCACTCCCTGAGCACGTATATACAATGGGTATTCTACCACGCGAACACTCGTACGTAAATGAGAAATGTGGTATGATATTGTCGAAACGGGAGGGTAAACGCATGGAAATTCGCGTACACGAAATCGGCAGCTATGTCGTAAGGAATTATCTGCTGGAAACGCCACTTGGCTGGATCGTTCTGGACACCGGCTATCGCGACGACGAGGCGGTTTTCTGCGAGCGGTTTGAGAAGCTCGCGCCGCTCGATCAGATCAAATACATCTTTTTAACCCATGCGCACGACGACCACGCGGGATTATTAGCAAGCCTGCTCGGCAAAACGAACGCTTCTCTCGTGCTCCATTCGGCGGCCGTACCGCAGCTCGCCACCGGCAGGAACGCAACGCCTCCGGGTGCCGGATACTCCTCCCGCCTTGCCTCATCGTTTGCGCTGGTGAAAAAGGAGTTCGGCTTTCCGCCACTTGTGCCGGACGCGCGCGCCATCGTTTTGAGCAGCGAAGCGGATCAGCCGTTCCTCGCGCTCGGCCTGCCGCTCAGGGTCGTATTTTTGCCCGGGCACACGTCCGACTCGATTGCGCTCTTCAACGAGGAAACGCGAGACCTGTTCTGCGGCGACGCGGCAATGAACGCCGTCATCAGCCGCGCGCGGCATACCATTTGGATCGAAGACCCGGCGGAGTTCGGCCGCAGTTGGGATAAGATGATAGCGCTCAAGCCAAGCATGCTCTTTCCCTCCCACGGTAACCCGTTTTTGCCAAAGGATTTGGTCAAGTACCGGCATTTTATGGATGGCCGCAGGCTGATTCAGCCGAAAACGAAATAGCGCAAAAAAGGACGCTTCCGCGTCCTTTTTTTGTTTTAAGTCGTTACTTCTTGTCCTTCACCGTCAGGACAATGGACTTGATGCAGTCGGCCAGAGTGCCGATAACCACCATCACCGCGATGAAGACGAGGAACGGGTTCATGCCGTTGACGCCAAACCACGGGAAGCCCCAGACTTCCGGCATGTTGAAGTTCTTCATGAACGCCGAGAACTCCGCGCTGAAGATGAACGGGCGCGTCAGCATGTAGACCGAAAGCCCCATGCTTACGAGTTTTTGCAGCACATGCAGCGTGCAGACCATCGGCGTCCAGCGGCAGTCCTTGATCTTGGCCACAGCGGAGACGATGCCGAACGCCGCCGTCACCGCGATTACGGGAACCAGCGCCGCGAGAAACTCCGCGCTGAAGATATGCGCCACCTGCACCTGATCGTGGATGATGATCATGGCAAACGGGAACGACCCCAGGCAGAACAGGATGCCGATAATCGAGAACACGACCGTTAGAACCAGCTCGGCAATGCCGTCCGAAAGCGGAATGCGCGCCTTCTCGTTCGGCTGGAGTTCCGGCAGGTCCTCCACTTTCCAGACGTGTTCTTTGGTATCCTTGTTTTTTTTGCCCGCGTGGTCGGCAATCGCGAACCCGATTGTCGTCCAGACCAGCGCCTGGAACGCGGCGGAAACGCCCATGCTCACGCCCTTGGAGATGATGTCGCTGATGGTAAACGCGATTTCCTGCGCGCTCCCGACGCTGTCTTTCATCGCTTCCAGCGCGCCAACGAGCATGCCGACCGCCATAACAACAACGCCCACCAGCGGCAAGACCCACTTGAGCGCGCGCGTGTATTCGTCGAAATACGCGGGCGAAATCAAATAGCGAGGGTTCTGGCGGTACTTTTCCGCCAGCGCCGCGGGCGAACCGAGGCCTGTAAGCACTTTCTTGATCGCTTCTTCGTCCGGGTGATCCGGCAACATATCGTAGATGTTGGACTTCAATTCCCGGCTGACTTCCGCGCGCTCTTTTTCCGGGAGGCGGCGCGTAACCTCCTGCACATAGCGTTCAATCAGGTTATCCATTCTTCTCATCCTTTCCGCAAACGGACGCGATGCTCTGCTGCATCTTGTCCCATTCCACCAGAAGTTCTTTCAGAACCTCTGCCCCCCGCGCGCTGACGGTATAGTACTTTCTCGGCCTGCTCTCGCTCGTATCCCAGTCGCTGCTTAAAAGTCCCTGACTTTCGAGCCGCCGTAAAAGCGGGTAGAGCGTGTTGGCCTCGATATCGATGTTTTCCTGCTGCATGGTCTGCAGCAGCGCGTAGCCGTATCTCGGTTTGCTTAGAGCGCCGAGCACCGCCAGCGTCAGCGTGCCGCGTCTGAGCTCCGTAATAAAGCTCTGCAGCGTTTCATTCTCAGGCATGGTATCACCTCGGACGTATTATACTGTGTGCCGCACATCATTGTCAATATGTTTTTATTATATTTTTCACACACATATAAAATTCGCATTATTGCGGCGAATACGAACCGGTTCTCTTTTGCACGCGCGAAAAAAGAGTTATACTGTTGTTTGAAAAAAGTTTGAGGAGGCGAGCGCATGAAGCGCTGCATTGTCCACACCGGAATAGTCAGCCAAATATAAAACGAATCGAGGAGAACGATTATGGCTATTCCGGAAACGCCGCTCTATGCGCGCGGCGATAAACAGACTGTCTATTTACAGAACGCTGTTACAAACCCCAATATCGTCGTTGGCGAATATACGTTTTACAACGACTGGGAGCGCGACCCGGCGGAGTTTGAACGGCATAACGTGCTGTATCTTTACCCCGTCAATGGAGACAGGCTCGTCATCGGCAAGTTCTGCTCCATCGCCTGCGGCGCAAAGTTTCTCTTTACCAGCGGCAACCACGCTAAAAAGTCGCTCGCCAACTACCCCTTCCCCATCTTTGCGGACGCATGGGGGCTGGATTGGGCAAACGTGACGCAAGCCTGGGATAACAAGGGCGACACGATAATCGGCAGCGACGTCTGGATTGGATACGAAGCCGTCATCCTGCAGGGCGTACACATCGGCGACGGCGCGGTAATCGGCGCGCGCGCGGTGGTCACAAGAGATGTGCCGCCGTACACCATCGTCGGCGGCGTGCCCGCCCGCGAGCTGGGCAAGCGCTTCCCGCCGGAAACGGTTGCACGCCTGCTGAAACTCCGCTGGTGGGACTGGCCGGCGGAGCGCATCCGCGCGCACGCGCAGGATTTGATGGAAGCGCGGCTGGATTGTCTCGAACAGACGGACTAAACGCGAGGCAGCGCTCAAACGGCCTTTCGCAAAAGAGCGAAAGGCCGTTTTGGCAGTTCAAGCAAAATTTCTATTCCTGCGAGAATCGAGCGGGACTTTGTCAGTGCGCTTCGATATAGCGACTCAGCGCGTCGTGGTAGACGGTCAAATCGTTCTCGCGAACGAGCGTCGGTTCCCCCAGCACAAGGTCGGCCATGTGGTGCGGCGTTTTGCCGCCGTACGCCATGGACTTTACGCAGGAGACGCAGTAGACCACTACATCCCGGCAGGGCATCTGCTGCGCACGCTTTTTCTGAAACGCCCGCACTTCTTCCAGCGAGACATGCCCGTAGAAGTTATCGCCGCAGCAGATGGAGTTCGTGCCGCTGTATTCGGATTCTACAATCGAAATGCCCATTTTGCCGAGCAAGCTCCGCACGGCGGCATGCACCTGCGGTTTGGGGCGGTAGGAACACGAGTCGTGCACGGAAACCGTAAGCTCGCTGTACCGCGGGAGCGGCAGGTCCGGGATGGCGTCCAGCACTTCCCAGATGGAGATCGTATTAACGCCCGGGTAGAGCGAGCGAAACCGCCGGTCGCACCCCGCGCAGTTGTTGAAAATGGTCGAACCCTGCGGCAGGTTCGGGTCGTGATGGCAGCAGACGGTATGGAATGCAACCGGACCGAAGTGCGCGTTTAAAAGCCCAAGGAGTTTTTGTGCAGCCTCCGGGTTCTCCATGTTCAGCGCGCAGCCGGGGTTAAAATAGCACTTCGTTCGGTCGATCTCGTCTATGCGAATGCTCGCCAGCCGTATTCTGCCCATTTCTTCCTCCTTTTCGTTCGTGGCTAACAAAGTGTTACGCGTCCGCTCGCCTTACCCCAGCCGCTTATCGTAGCAGACGCTGTTCTGCACGCCGACATACGGCGGATAGTTCTCAATCCGGTGGTAGCCGATGGACTCGTACAGCCCGATCGCTTCCGGCTGGCTCGTGCCCGTTTCCAGCACAGCGCGCGTAAACCCCAGCTCGGCGGCCCATTCTTCCAGCCGCGCCATCACGCCTCGCGCAATGCCTTTTTTTCGCGCTTCCGGCGCCACGAAGATTCGCTTCATCTCGACGGAGCCGTCCAAAAGCGGCTTAAAGCAGCCGCATCCGTCGGGCTTGCCGTCGTCCAGCGCGACAACCGCCGTATACACGCCCTGCACGCTGTTGAACGCGCCGTAAAAGTCCATCTGCGCGCCGTAGCGGTCGGTCAGTTCCGCGTCCAGCGCGGCAATCAGCGTTTGAAAGTTTGCGTCCGCTCCGTCGCAGCGGTAAAACGTAAT
>JBDKTD010000031.1:0-9125 GCA_039680365.1 Clostridiaceae bacterium | reverse complement strand
TGATCGGATTTGCTTCCAAATAATGCAGTAAAATCATCGCCGTCTTCGAAGATCGGCCCAGCGATTCTATCTTTTTTTCGTTTCTCTGGTTCAACTCCGTCAGCAAATCGATCGTTTCAACCGCATCTGCGGCGGAATCGCGAACCGCTTCCAGAAAAAACCGGACCCATTGTTCGTAGTTACCGGTTCTCCGTACTTCGCTCATGCGGTCGTAGTATTCGATACGGTTCTTTTTCAGGATGTAGGAGATGTACAGTGCCGGCGTCGACAGCTCCTTCTGCTCCATGAGGAATAGCGTGATCAGCAGGCGCCCGATTCTCCCGTTTCCGTCCAGAAATGGATGGATCGTCTCAAACTGATAATGAATCAGCGCCGTCTGGATCAGCACATCCAGCTCATCGTTGGAATTCCAATACTTTTCCAGATCCGACAACGCGATCTGCATATCAGCAACCATTGGGGGAATATATCTGGCAGTTTTAATCGTGCTTCCCGCCGCGCCGATCCAATTCTGCGATTCGCGGAATTCGCCCGGGTTTTTCTCCTGCCCTCGTATGCCCTGCATGAGAACAGCATGCGTTTCCCTTAGCAGACGGTTGCATAACGGTAGTTCTTCCATTCGTCGCAATGCAAATTCTGTCGCTTTAATATAATTAATGACGTCGGCGACATCGCGATTCGCGTTTTCGTCGATCATCGGGTCGAAAACGTCTTCCAACGTTGCCTGTGTTCCTTCTATCTGCGACGACATCAGAGCTTCTTTTCGAACATACATCGAAACAAACAGATCCACATTCGGTATGCGCTTCGCCAGATGCTCCAATAAGGTAAGCTGGCGATGCGCGCCGACCAGCACTACGGTTAACTCGCGATCCATTTCAATGGGCGGATTCGGCGGAAGCGGCGTGGGAATGAAAGACTGATACGCCATCTCCCCAGACATATTGCTCCGGTAGGTTCCCGCTCGTGTGTTCATCAGGCCTCTCCTTCAAAATGAAATAACAACTATACTTTAGCACTCTTATTTCATTTTCGCAACGTTTTTTGAAATAAGAGCGCGATATGTAGAGCATTATTTCATTTAATCCAAGACAAGCAGGCCTCTTCCATCGTAAACACTCTCACTTTCTCCGCCGCAGTTGCGCTGCGCCCGATCCAGTGCCATGATCGTAGCCACCGCACCGTCAATCTTTTCGGTGCTTCTTTCTTTGTCCGGCTTGATGTTTCCTGCCGGATCTGTACGGATGTATATGTTGTCCATCATCCAACGCAACACAGGCTGACCGCCGTGCGCGATCCTCTGTTCCAGTGTCAGCTTCATGAGTTCCTTCGTCGGTGGGGACATGTCCTTGAATCCCTGACCGAAGGGATCGACCGTGAAGCCCATCCCCTCAAGGTTCTGTACCATCTGCACGGCACCCCAACGGTCAAACGCGATTTCGCGGATGTTGTACATCTTACCGAGTTGATTGATAAACGTCTCGATGAACCCGTAATGCACGACGTTGCCTTCGGTGGTCAGCAGGCAGCCCTGCTTCTCCCAGAGGTCATAGTTCACATGATCGCGCCGCACGCGTAGGTCGATGGTCTCCTCGGGAATCCAGAAGAACGGCAGGATCACATACTTGTCCGTCTCATCCAGCGGCGGAAACACGAGAACGAACGCAGTGATATCCGTGCTGGACGAAAGGTCGAGACCGCCGTAGCAAACGCGTCCTTCGAGCGGTTGGGGGTCAACCGGAAACGCGCATTTGTCCCAAACGTCCATCGGCATCCAGCGAATTGCCTGTTTGACCCACTGGTACAACCGAAGCTGACGATACGCGTTCTCTTCGGCGGGATTCTGCTGCGCGCTTTCGCACGCAGCCTTCACCTTGTCGATGCCCACCGTGATTCCGAGCGACGGATTCGCTTTTTTCCATACCTTCGGGTTCGTCCAGGAATCATTCTCCTCGGTACCGTAGATCACAGGGTAGAATGTCGAGTCGGTTTTCCTGCCGTCGAGGATGTCCTTGGCTTTGGAGTGTACTTCCCAGCAGATGGAATTGGTGTTGTCTCCCGCTGTGGTGATCAGAAAGTACAACGGCTGCATGCGCGCGTCACCGCTACCCTTGGTCATAACATCAAAAAGGCGGCGGTTCGGTTGGGTGTGCAGCTCGTCGAAGATAACGCCATGAGTATTGAACCCGTGCTTGTTGGCAACGTCCGCCGAGAGCACCTGATAGTAGCTTCCGGTCGGCAAGTACACGATCCGCTTCTGCGACGCGAGGATCTTCACACGTTTCGCCAGCGCCGGGCACATGGTCACCATGTCCTTGGCAACCTCAAACACGATGGAAGCCTGCTGTCGATCGGCTGCGCATCCATACACTTCGGCGCGTTCTTCATTGTCGCCGCAGGTTAAGAGTAATGCGACTGCGGCCGCAAGCTCAGAATTGTGCGTCGGCACCATGGACGATCCCGCCAGATACTGGTGTGAAGGTGAACTCACTTGGATACACCGCATGGGCACGCGTTCCGGCACAGGCTCAATCGCATGAATATAATGAAAATCTGAACGCCGAGGTGATGTCTTGGGTGGCTTTCGGTTTTTCAGTTTTCTTGCCAATCCGCTCGCAGGTAAATCAGAAAAAGAAGTGAACCGTATCGTGTACAGCGTTTCGCCTGTAGGTATCCCGCATCTGGTGGAGAGACCTTGCGTCATGCTGTTCTTGATGCCAAGACTCCAGAGCAAATCGCGCACGCTGAGCGCAAGATTCTTTTCTGTACTGACGTAGATGCTCTGTGCCTTATCTCCACTGATGCAACCGTCCGAATCCATCAACCCTCTGAGTAACGCCCGACGCTGCTGTTCAGACGCTCGCAGGTATTCATTCGGAATGCGCTTGTCATGGAACGATTTAAGACGGATGATTTTTAGATGCGGGATGCGTACGATAATGCTGTCACCAACATTTTTCCACGCGGATGTCACTTCGTACGGATTACCCCGAAGCACACCCGCAATGTCGCTGGTACGAATCGTAACCTCCGGCTTTGTCGCGCATCCATTTCCCAACCAATAGCCGTATAAATATGGGTCTACCGGAAGAATGGCTTCCGGCAACGTAAATCCATCCGCGACAGCTATTCTGTATATGCTGCGAAACGGATCGCTTTTATGGTGTTCGCTGTACTTCGAAAACGCTTCGTACATTTGCTGCGTTTCCAGCAGCTTCTCTCTGCGACCGTTGTTGATAACCTGTACATTCCACAGATGCCGTGCCCCCGCGACGATCGTGCTCCCATCACCGAACGTTAACAGATACGCTTGTTCGGTATCGTCAATGTCGCTAATCGCCAGCACATAACAGGGTTTGCCTTTTTCGTCGAAAACATGGTCGCCAATATTTAGTTCGCCCATCTGTTTCCACCCATCCGGCGTCGGAATCGGCGTATCGAGCGCGAGCTGTTTCCCATTCTTTTTTGGTATTTCTATGTACGCCGTGTTGAACTGGCGGTATCCGCTCGTCTTCAGGGTTCCAAACACATCGCGGATGATCTGTTCCTGCCAGTCGATCAGCAGAAACGGCTTCCCCGCCCAGGTACCTTTGGTGTGCGAAAGGCACACAATAACAGCGACTGCGTTGTCCGCCGCCTGTTTGTCATATACCGAATCCTTCGCTTTGAATGGAGTCGGCACGTATTTCTTCAGTTTTCGTAGCATCACCGCCTCCTCCTCATGAAATCAAAACGGAGGCCCGTGTGAGCCTCCGTGTCCGGCTTGGTTTGGTTATTGGATGCCGTTGGGGCAATCGCCCCACCCGCTTAATGAAACGTTCAGTGGCGGCGACGTTGCCTCACGTTGCGCCGTTCAAGATTGAGCAGTCGGCCCCTCCGTACTACCACCTAAGATTGCCGCTTTCAGAATTTCGGCATCGAACCCCGCCGCTTTGTATCCTTCCAGAAGAGTGCTGTAATAGAAAGCGCTCGGCCTGTTCGGTGGTTTATTGCCAATTAGTATGTACACATAAGCGTCCGTCGCCGCACCATTCAATCGTACCTTTACCGTTATCTTTCGGTACAGTTCTGGCATTCCAATCCAGCGGTCGAGCGCAGCTACGTCCTGCGAGGTTATCTCCCACAGTAGTGCGGGTACGCTTCCGCCCTTCGCCTTCTCAATTGTTGCAACCGCGCAGGCATTGCCGCCGCGAAACGCAAGCCTGAAATTCTTCAGCTCCGTCGTACCAATCGGTTTCGCGGTCGGACAATGCTTCACCATTTCGCTACGATTCAACCCGACGCCATAAGCAGCAAACATCCGATTACTCATTTTCCTCAATCCTCCGGCACTCATCTTCGCCGAATACGATGCCGAGCGTACTGCCGCAATCCCAATTCACATGAATCGTTCCGTTATGGATAGCTATCCATAACGGGACTTATGAATAGCTGAGTATAATGGAAAGCGGGGCGGTGCAACCTCTATGTTTCGCAGAATTCATCATCGCACCGCTTTCCATAACTAAACATCATTTTGCGCACAGATTTTCTAAAAATCGCATCAGCGAAGCATCGTCATTCCACGAAGCGGTCAATGTCGGGTCGGAAAGATACAAATCAGAATACGCCATATCAAGCGCAATGCGCTTGGTTTTGCTATCGGCTTTTGCATACACCTCAGTTGTCGCAATGCTGTTGTGACCAAGAAAATCACGAATGTATATCAGAGCGACTCCGGCTTGCAATAAATGCATTGCCTTCGAGTGCCGCATACAATGCGGTGAAAATCGATCTGGAATTAAAGTCGGTTCTGTAACTCGAGCTGCATCGACATACTTGTGAAGTATATACGCCGCGCCAGCTCGTGTCAGTTGTTCTCCGCAGTGATTTACGAACAGTAGCTTATTACGGCATTCAGGTCTGCTGAGATTTTCCGAATCAAGATAAAACTTGATCAAGGTAAGGGTTTTTTCCGACAGCGGTATAATTCTGTCTTTTGAACCCTTACCATGCAGTATCACTGTTGCGGGACTCTGGACTCGGATGTCACCGATGTGGATATTTATGATTTCGCTAACTCTTGCGCCACTGTCATACAAGAGCGTTAGAATTAACATATCACGGTACCCCGCTCGGGTTCGCGCATCTGGTTGCTGCAACAGGCAGGTCACTCCCTCCACGCTCATGTAGCCAATTGTTGGCTCCTGTTGCTTTTTCATATGTATCGCCAAAATCGAGCTAGCAATATCAAGGTATTCAGGATAAGCGAACTTTACGAAACTAAAGAATGATTTAAGGGCAGCTAATCTCTGGTTTCGTGTCGATACAGACTTGCCATCAGCTTCAAGTTTTGCCAGAAATCCGATCACAACACCGCTGGAAAAATCACTGACCTTCAGCTTTTCCGGTGGTATACCATAAACATCGTTGTAATAATTGAAAAACTGTTTAAATGCATCTCTGTATGACGCAATGGTGTTTTCTGAAAATCCACGTTCACCCGGAAGATATATCCGGAAGAAACGCGATATTATATACGAGAACATTGCTTTATCAGTCATATTCACACACCTCCGGAATAGCGGCGGCGCATACCGTGTCAGACCGGCGAAGAAAATCAGGAAATATCTCGGCCGTCAAGCGCAGATAATAGTCGGTGGAGGATAACTTGATGTGCCCGAGATACGACATCAGAATCGGCAAAAAAACGTAAAGGTCTTTGCCGGCCATAATGCTCTGCTGCAATGAGCGAACTGCAAAGGTATGACGGAGATCGTGAACTCTAGGGCCTTTACCACGTCCCTGATGTGGTATTTCACTACTCCAAAGTACTGTGCGAAACTTATCATACACTGTCCGCTGGCTATATTGCTCACCGTTGGCGTTCGGGAAGAAAAACGATTCCTCGTCCACTCCGATTAGTTCACAGTTTGCGTCACGATATATTCGAAGGTCGTTAAGTAATGATCTCGAGACCGGTAACCGACGACTGTTTTCGAACTTTGAGCGATTAACAAAAATGGAACCATTGTTGAGATCAACATCCTTTACCCGGAGCTCTAGCGTTTCCGAAACACGCAGACCACAGCAATACATCACTTTCAAAATGACGGGAAATATCAGGTAAAACATCGATCTGCCTTGCGGCTTTGGTAGATTTTCTGCAATTGTGAGAATGCGCCGAATCTCATCTTCGCTGTATATATATGGGATGTATCGTTCTTTACATGATCCGTATCCAGGATGCGGTACCCATGAAACTTGGCATCCGATTGAAGCAAGGTAATCCGAAAACAATTTGAGTGTAGTAATTCTACTGCGTCGCGTCGGCAGCGCTTCGCCTTGCGTCAAATACAGCCAATTTGTAATAATCTTCTCATTTAAGATCGGTTCTTGGAAATCAATCGAAACACAGTAACGGTCAAACTGACGTAATATCCCAGATTGAACGCGAAACTGTGCCCCGAGCGACTCCCGCAGTTCAATGTACTCGCGAATATAACCTGCGAACACGCTGCTGAACTCAAACGTAGGTTTGTGGTAAATCATCGTGGCACCTCTAGCGCGCAGGTGCTCAACTGCGGTACGTCAATTTTTGTGTACGAAGTCGTAACATTCAACTCAGAATGCCCGAGGATTCCGGAGATTGTAGTTAACGATACATTCTTTTGCAGAAGTTCGCTTGCCAGACCATACCGCAGCATATGAAAACTACTTTTCTTGGGAACCTGCGTCATAATCCCTGCTGCGTTGGCATACCGCCCGATAATGTGCGCGACATTATCTGTCCAAACAAATGATGTATACGGCGGAACGTGCCGAATAAATATTGTCGGCGCGTCTGATTTTGGTCTGCCATTTTTGACATAATCGATAATTGCCCATCCTACATCAGGCAGTAAGTCGAGAGTCAGAGGTTTACCGGTTTTGAGTTGCGTAATGCTTATTATGTTGTTGACGAAGTCTATCTGCCGTAGTTCAAGCGCTTTGATGTCACAGATCCGTAAACCGTACCGCACACCGAGTAGGATCATAGCGTAATCACGCTTTCCACGCGGGTTTGCACGATCAATGGCATCGAGTAGCCTTTTTACTTCGTCGGGTGTGTAGTATTCCGGCACTTTGCGATCTTTGTAGACAGATACTTCGGGAAAAGAGTACGATACTGCGTTATATCCCTGTTGATATGCAAAGGTGAAGAATCGTTTCAGAATTTTAACCTGACCCGAGATGTAACCTTTCGAATAACCAGCTAGAGTTTTCAAGTATTGGTTGATTGGAGTAATCGTTACATCGCCAATGTTGTGTATGCCATTTGCATCGAGATAGTTAAATGCGTATTCAAGAACCTTGTGATGGTTGCGAATCGAACCTTCACGCAGCGCAAGATTGTCGGATAGGTGCCCGATATAGCTGGATCCGACTTCAGCAAATCCTTCTGGGAACGAGTGATCCCGCGCTAGATTTCGTTTTGCAATCCCACCGGATATTTGGTATTCCAGCAGCAGCATAACGGCGCGACGTGTTACGGATTTAAAAGAACTCAGCTTTCGGTCATAGGGTTCTATGTGATAATGCTCTCTCAATAAAGAGTACCCTAGCTCGGCGGTTAAGCAATTTTCATCGCGCTTAAGTGCGTAATTTTTTAGCGCGCTCCATGCTTGTCGGAAATGTCTCATAACTGATGGTTTGTAGTCAAGGCTCACCATCAAAGCGTCGGTTTTTGCAATCAGTTCCGAAATTGGGATGTTTTGGTTAAAAGCTTCCATAAACTCACTCTCCTATAATAGTAATTTACGGATTTCGTCCGCAATTCTATTATAAAAAATTATGGAAAGCGATTCCGAATCAATCAGAGAGATTGCGGGGCGTTTTAAGCCCCGCTTTCCATTATATACAGCTATTCATAAGTCCCGTTATCATCGACCATCTTGACCGTCCCTCGGTCACCCTGTCGCAAGTTAGTGTAAGGATCACTCATGCGAATCAGCATCACCCGAGTGCCGGGTGTGTAATATTCTTTGAGCTGTTTCAGTATCTCTGGATGAATCCCGATCATTCTTCATCACCAGCTTCCCGCAGGGTACGAAACGCCGCGTTACCAGAGAGGTTCTTCAGCAAAATCTTCCGCGCTTCTTTGTACTCCGTGCCGATAAATCCAAGCCGGAGCAGGAAGCAGCGGAAGGTGTACTTCTCGTTTTCGACTTCCTGTTCCGTCGCGCTGACACGCTTGTGTGTGCGCGCCAGCTCGCAAAGCCCCTGTACCAGTTGGTAGTATGCAGCGATCTCAGCCTGATCGTTGGTCGGTCGGAACCACCCGAACTCAATTCTGTCAGAATGTTCTGTGATCGTCAGGCTGTCCGTATCGAGCGCTTTCTTCAGCAACGTTGTCTTGCTTGCGGCCAACCGCCGCAGGTTCTCCATGGCAGTGGGCGTCATGCCATCCTTCGGCAGCTCGACTGCAAGGCGGTCGGGATCGACAGTGCGAGGTGTTTCTTTTTTCAGTTGATCCGACTCGACCGTTGTGGGTTCAGCGGGCTTTGCCGCTTCGCCTACCCGTTCGCCGATGAAGCCGTCGTGTGCCAGTTCGCGGATCAGTATTTCAATCTGCGCCTCGTCCGTGCCTTCCTGACAAGTGACCGTTCCGTTCTTGTCGATCGTGTAAGCCCCCACCTGAAATGCGAAGCTCGGTGCGCCGAGGTATCGCGTTGTGTCCTGCAGCACATCGCGCATAACCGCGACCATCGCCTTTCGTCTGTCCCCCGTAACGTTGTACTTGATCTGCATTGTGAATACCTTCCTTCCGATTTGGTAGTCACATACATTGATCAAAGGTGTGTGAATATCAAGTGATTTCGTCCGGAAATACAGCTGATTCTAACAGAATTCCTGCTAGAACAAACACAACGCACGGCAATGCGACTCCATTGCCCCAAAGCTTATACTCCGCGGCGTCGGTGTAAGGATCGTTCAGCCATTTCACGATTGGCTTTCGCGTATTTGGTTTCATTGCCGAGCCTGTAATGCGGCGGTGCGTTTCAAAAACTTCCTGCCACCATTCGACCTCAGGTTCGGAAGGATGCTTTGTACCAAGATCCGCGCACCACCAATCAGGAAAGCCTTGCAACCGGGCGCATTCCTCG
>JBDKTD010000203.1:0-2930 GCA_039680365.1 Clostridiaceae bacterium | reverse complement strand
CGGCCGTGCCCGGCGGAGAGAACGCCGCTCTTGAGCTGCTCAATCACCGACTCCGGCAGCTGCAGAAGGCGCAGCGCGTTGGCGATGGCCGGACGGCTTTTGCCAAGGCGGGTGGCCACTTCCTCCTGCGTCATATCGTGCTGTTTCATCAAAAATCGAATCGCGGCGGCTTCTTCAATCGGGTTCAGGTCCTCGCGCTGGATATTTTCAATCAGCGAAACTTCGTGAATCTCCGCTTCGTCGTAGTCCGTCACGAGCACGCGCACTTCTTCCAGCCCCGCCAGGCGCGCCGCGCGGAACCGACGTTCGCCCGCGATGATGAAGTACCGGCTCCCCTTCTTCTTCACGATCAGCGGCTGAACAATGCCGTGCAGGCGGATGGAATCCGCAAGCTCCTTGAGAGACGCTTCGTCAAACTGCTTTCTCGGCTGCAAAACGTTAGTATCGATCTCGCGGACGTTGACCTGCAGCACGCCCGTTCCGGACTCCGCCTGCTCTTCTACCGATAAGGCGTACGGATCCAGCAGCGCGTCCAGCCCTCTGCCGAGCCCCTTTTTCTGCGCGGCCATTATTTGCCCTCCTTGGCGATCATTTCGGAAGCCAGCGAATCGTAAGCCGTTGCCCCTGCGCTGCCCGGCGCGTACCGCGAAATCGGCAGCCCGAACGACGGCGCTTCGCCCAAACGGACGCTGCGCGGGATAATCGTATCGTAAACCTTGTTTTTAAAGAACTTTTTGACTTCCTCGACCACCTGCATGGAAAGATTTGTGCGGGAATCGAACATCGTGAGCACCACGCCTTCGACGTCCAGCTCCGGATTCAGGCTCTTGCGCACGAGTTTGACCGTATTCATCAAGAGGCTTAAGCCTTCCAGCGCGTAAAATTCGCACTGGATGGGAACCAGCAGCGTGTTGGCCGCCGTCAGCGCGTTGAGCGTTAAAAGCCCCAGCGACGGCGGACAGTCGATGAAGACGTAATCGTACGTCTGCTTTGTCGCGCGCAGCGCGTTTTTGAGCACCTGCTCGCGCGCCATCATATTGACCAGTTCCACTTCCGCGCCAGCCAGGGCTATATGCGCGGGCAGTAGCTTCAGGGTATCGATCATAGTATCTTTCGTCGCGTCGTCAACGGAAACGTCGTTGATGAGCACGTCATAAACCGAGGATTCATCGCCTTCCTTCTTCCTGCCGAGGCCGCTGGTGCTGTTTCCCTGCGGATCCGCATCCACGAGAAGCACGCGCTTTCCCTGCTCTGCAAGGCACGCGCTCAAATTGACGGCGGTGGTCGTTTTGCCGACGCCGCCCTTTTGATTGGCGATTGCTACGATCTTCATATAGGTGTTGTCCCTCCCATAGTCGGTACTGCCATTATACTTGAAACCGGGTGTCGTTTCAATGTTCCACGTGAAACATTGGAGGACGCTTCTTTACTTTACTTGAGAAAATTAAAATACATGAACTTTCTCTTGTACGTCTGTCGATGTGTCAATGTTCCACGTGAAACATTGGAGAGCGCTTCTTTACTTTTCTTGAGAAAAATAAAATAAACGAACTTTCTCTTGTACGTCTGTCGATGTGTCAATGTTCCACGTGAAACATTGGAGGACAATTCCTTGCTTTCCTTGGAAAAACAGTGAAACAAAAGAACTTAACGCTTTAGGTCAATAAATATCAATGTTTCACGTGAAACAATTAATAGTGCGAGCTCATGTTTCATTATTTTCGTTACCTTAAAAACAACGACAAATTTCTTAAATTCCTCATTAAATAAGACTTTTTTAGAGAAATATCGAACTTTTCATTTGACAAATTTTCATTTTTGATCTACTATTCAGCTAATTTGCGGAATTTACTACCCTTGCTTTTTTTGGCATTTACCGCTGAAAAATCTGTGTTGCTTTCAGCCCCACATTCCGCCAAATACAAGGGATTCCGTCTGATTAATTGGGAGGTATCAATATGTCGTTCTCTGAGAGCATCCTTTCGGCACTTTTCGTTTTTGCCGTCGTTTTCCTGGTTCTTTGCGGGCTTTACCTGCTCATTCTTCTGTTTTCTTACCTGGTCCGTATCTTGGAGCGGAAAATGAAAACTTCCCGCGCGTCGTCAAAGTAAACACGCGCAATACGACAGAAAAACAGAAAATTAGAAAGAACAGGTATTATAAACATGTTTACTGATGCATTTGCGAAGCTTGCGTCTTCGTCCGGTTTTTCCGCACTAACTTGGCAGCACGCTGTCATGCTCCTCATTTCTCTGGTTTTGATTTATCTTGCCGTAGTTCGCAAGTTTGAACCGCTCCTTCTTCTGCCCATCGCGTTCGGTATGCTGCTTGCCAATCTTCCGATTGCAGGGTTAATGGACGGTCCTTCCGAAGAAGGCGGCGTTGGCGGTCTTCTCTATTATCTGTATCAAGGCGTTAAGCTGGGTATCTACCCGTCGCTGATCTTCCTCGGCATTGGCGCAATGACGGACTTTGGCCCGTTGATTGCCAATCCCAGCAGCCTGTTTCTTGGCGCGGGCGCGCAGTTCGGCATTATCGTTGCTTTCGTTATTTCGATTGCGCTTGGCTTTTCTCCTGCTGAAGCCGCTTCCATTGGCATTATCGGCGGCGCAGACGGCCCGACTGCGATTTATCTGACCACGCGCCTTGCGCCGAAGCTTCTTCCCGCAATCGCGATTGCGGCATATTCCTATATGGCGCTGATTCCGATCATCCAGCCGCCGATCATGCGCGCGCTGACTACGGAAAAAGAACGCAAAATCGTCATGGTTCAGCTCCGCCCCGTTTCCAAGATTGAAAAGGTCTGCTTCCCGATCTTTGTTACGATTCTCTGCGTGCTGCTGCTGCCCTCCGTGGCTCCCTTGATCGGCATGCTGATGCTTGGCAATCTTTTCAAAGAATCCGGCGTTACCGAGCGTCTTTCCGACACC
>JBDKTD010000306.1:0-29725 GCA_039680365.1 Clostridiaceae bacterium | reverse complement strand
CCGCCATCGAATAACCTGATCCCCAAACCAGTAGTTCGCTCCGACCGTGACACATACAAAACAAGAAAGAATTGCAATAAGAGGCAATGGTTTTTCCACAAAAGTGTCAACGCCCATGCTGACGAGCAAATTATGCGTCATGAACAGAATGAACAAGAGCGCTCCGAGGAAGCGAATACATACGCGAAAAATACGCTGAATCAACGATTGTTTTTGAGCCGCCGCTTGCGTGGCGTTTGTATGAACCTTCATAGCATAATAATCCCTTCACACTTATTCATCTGCTTTTAGAGGTGTTACTGCAATATAAATCGTATCCGAATTGTAGGGAAAAAACAGAAATGTAGAAGGCCAACGAGCGTCAGGGTTCTTGATTCGTCCTTTCGTTGAATCACTCCCTCTTGCAAGTTTATCAGCCCATGTGCCGTCCGGTAAGAGCACTGCTACATGATAATCAGTTTGAAACAAAAATCTTGTTTTTAGAGCGATGACGATTTCGCCGTCTTCCGCATCTGTATAGGTGTCAATAATCCGCGCGTCGCACCCTGTTTGCTGCATATCGTTGATGATTCGATCAGTAATTTTCTGCGCGTACTCCTTATTGCTTTTCCCGTACCGATAATCATTGTCGGTAGATAAATCGCCTGGTTGAGTCATATAATCATCCGGCGTAATCCCTAAGTACATCAAAACGTAACCATAGCAGTTTACCCCTCCTGTCTTCTCCTTGCGAGGGGTACCGGGAACATCAATATAACCTCCTTCGTCAACATTCTCACCTTCGTCAGTCATGCTGACTGGCAGCCTCGGTCTGCTCGCACGGAGATAATCCGAACTGCCACCGGCTTCAGAGTTCGCAGGTTGATTTTCATTATACCACAGTACACTGTCATCGTGCCCTAATTTCGCCAGCACAGCCGCTTCACGGTCGTTGAGCAAGCCTTTCATAATCTCTGCGCTTCGAGGGGTGCTGGCAACAAAATCGGAGTGGTAGAGAAGATCGTCTCGCTCCTTGGCAATGGCGAGTAACTCTTTAACGAGCTTATCGGACTCAGCTTGAGTAAGACCGTAGTAAGTACGGTTTGTACGAATGTCGCGAATGGTACCAAGCGTCTTCACATAATGTGGAGAGGCATTCAAAAGTACAGTCATCTGCTCTTTTGTTAGTCCCGCAAGCTCAAGCGCTTTGAGCTGCTGCTTCGTTGTCATACTATCCCAGCTGCTAAAATCGACATTCATTGGCAGCGACGTGATAACAAGAGCCGTCTCTTGCAGATCTTCGGGAATGTCTTTAGTGGCTTTTTCGGTGAAATACTTTTCTGTTGCAACGGCTTTTCCATCCAGCCAAGTATACCCAGTTCGAGTGTCATAAATATACCCATCGGAAGACGTGCCTTTTTTTCCGTGGTCAGACGTTATCAACAGATCTCCCGGACGTATTTGATCAGACGGCTTTACGATAGGTGGCGGAGCTTCTGTTCGAGTAATGGGCTGCTGTGGTTTTTCGACATTCTGCGGCTTTGTTTGAGGCAACACTGGTTTATTGGTATCAGTTGTTCCGATCTTGCTGTCACTCCATGTTGCAAACAGATCTTCAAGTTCTTTTCGTTTCATAATAACTCCCTCATGCGTTTTTTGCCCTTTTTGTAGGCTGTAACTAGCGTATCGCTCTTTTTTGGGATTTTTTCTTATAATTTGCTATATTTGAAAATTTTGTTGAAATTTTGGGTGTTCTTTTATCTGAAAAGCTCGGACAATGCATTTATCCCCGGAATACGTTGCGACGTGTATCAAAAAGGATTGGTTGCAACCCGTGGTGATGTCTTGCAAACAGAGTATCCCGCCACGGATTACCCGAGACAATGTTGTTAAATGATCGTTCGTTCCTGCCGAATTTGCCACGCGTCCCCGGCAAGGAGGGGGCGTTTCAGGCCGCGGAGGGCAGCCGGCCAAACTGCGAGCGGTATGAGCGAGCAGTGACCGGATAACCGCAGGAATCCTCCCAGGCACGCCAAAAACCCCCTAATTAGGCGACTTTTTAGGGGGTTCAATATTAGCTCATTTTTCAAAACGCGCGACAATGCGACAAATTCATAAAAGCGTTATTCGGGGTAGACAGAGAAAGACCTGCGAGAGGGTGAGCTCGCAGGCCGATTTTGGTTTTTGTCGCATTTTTGACGCACAAGGGGTTTTTTTTACGTATGATAATGAACTGCTCAAAAACTGAGGGTTCGAGTCCATCCATTCATATTATCTAAAACAACCAAAGCAGATATTGACACTGTTCCTTTTTCCGGGCTTAAAAAGGAAGGGGTGATAACTTATGCGCTGGAAGACCTTGTATCCTGTACGAAAAAGTACGAATTCACAGCGAATTCCAGAATCAACAACCTAATGCGTCTGGAAATAACCAAAGGCAGCCTTGGCGGAATAACAAAATCTCAGATATCGTGTCTTAAAATTCAACCTATGTACACTGCATAAGGATGGAAAGCGGCAAATGCGCTGGTTACAGACTGCTGAACATTGATCGCCTGCTTGATGAGATTGACGCCGGCATCAACAGCCGCAACCTTAGCAACACAGAAATTCTTGAGGTTCAGAGACTCAGTAGACCTGCGAAAAAGATACTTGTTGTGTAAGCGCGCTTGTGTTTGCTGATCAGCGATTTACTTGCCGTCTTGCGCTTTAAATCCTCACTCTTCTTTGAGACAAAAACAAAACCGACTGATGCGGCAGCTTTTTGGCCCGCGTGCATCAGTCGGAATATTCCGCGATTTTATTACTCAGAAAACGGTTGTGCCTGCGCTGTTAGCATTTTTTGCCTGAGCTCTTCCCGCACTTTTGGCATCTCATCCTCAATGTTGTATGTGAACATTAGTATTGTAATAAGCACCAAACACCCCAACGGCAGATAGACATTCAACACAAACAGCGCGCCAAGCAGCTTTTCGGACTGCTCGGGCGCTTGTGCCATATAACCGCCCCACTGGAGGACGTACCCCACAATAGCCGGGCCAAAACCCTGTGCCAGTTTTGCAATAAACGTATCACCCGTCACTCCAATGCTCTTTGCATTGATTCCGGTTTTATATTCCGCATACTCGATCGAATCGAAAAGAAGCGGCATTTTAACTATGCTGTAAGCGCCGTAAGAAATGAAGGTCAAAAAGAGTGTAATCAGAAACAGAACGACGTTGTGATCCTTTAAGAACACCCTTGCAACAAGAGCCGCCGCACTGATTCCAACAGCGATCAGCACGACCCGCCGCTTGCCGAATTTTTTCACAAGCGGCTTCACCGTCAAAAGCGCAACAACGATCGTTGACATAGCAAGCAGGCCGCCGATTGCCATAAGGCCCGGCTGCTTGATGTAGTATTTCAAATAGTAGACCAGCGATGACATATTTACTGAGAAAAACAGGAACATCAGCAACGTAATGGAAATCAGCTTGAGCCAGGGTTTACACTTGACAAACACTCCCAGCCCTTTGGCAATCGAAATCTTCTCTCTTTGATTATCCTCGGTGTACTTTTCCTTAACCCCAAAGAAGGTAAAGATGATGCAGCATATTGCCACGATGGCAAAAACGATGGAAACGAACATATATGCCCGGTATGCATTTTCGGAAGGCCCGGAGAATGCTTTGACCATCGCCGGCACAAGCGCGGAAATAAGCGCCGTAGGGAATGCCAAAAAGCTTACCCACATGGCCAGTGTAATCCGTTTATCAGGGTTCATTGTGATGCGCATGGGCATCGACAGAAACGAAATCGATGCTACCGTAAACGCCATGCCAAAACCGATATACGCAACATACGACCACGCAAGTTTCATCGAAATGGAAAGGCTTTGGGGCACCGAGAAAATCATTACAAAGAACAAGGCCATGGGGATCGAGCCGAGCAGCACATAGGGTCTTGCTTGCCCCCACTTGGGATGCGGTTTCGTGTTGTCCAATATGGTTCCCATGATTGGATCGTTCACCGCGTCCCAAATTCTTGCGATCAAGATCATGGTGCCGACTGCCGCAGGCGCGATGCCCGCGTAATCCGTTAAGTAAAACAGCATAAAGTATCCGATTACAGTGGACAGACTGGCAAAAGCCAAATTGCCAAGTCCGTAGCAGACACCTGTTTTGACCGGCAACTTGCTGCCTGTTGAGTTGATACTTGACATTTCGCGCCTCCTTATGGCAGATATTTCTTCGAAAAAAGTGCGCACCATCCATACACGAAGAGTTTCTGTTTAACAAGATAGAGTCGCTCAATATGAAATCACTCGCTGAATTGCTTGAACAAAAAGCATAAGCCGTGTCTTTCACCACGGCTTATAGACGGATCTCTAGTCGAGAAGTTTCTCGTCAAACGGGTACCTGCTGAATACTTCATACCCCGTTTTTGTTACCACGAGATTCTCCTCCAGCCGTACGCCCTGCTCGCTTTCCGGATCGCCCGCATAGGTCTCCATTGCAACATACATATTCTCTTTAATCTCTGTGGGGCAGGCTTTCGAGTAGGCTTCCACAATCGAAGGCGTTTCATGGACAATTAATCCGAGGCCATGGCCAATGTTCAGGCTATAGTTATTCCAATCGCCCTTCGGCAGCGCTTCGGCAACGACGTCGGTGGTCACCCCCGCTTTGATCGCATGGATGGATTTATAAAGCGATTCGTAGCATTCCCGATAGAACCGTTTCAGCTCCTTGGAAGGCCTTGTGCCGTTAAAGAACGTCCGAACAACACAGGTGTGATACCCCATGTAGGAAACAACGATGTCGGTAATCAGCAGATCATTGGGCCTGAGTATCTTGTCGGTTCCTTCGAGCCGATAGTACGGATTGGTGCGGCCGCCGGTGGTGCAAATGCCTTCCAGACTGTCCGCCCCCAGAGAAATCATCGTTTTTGCCGCTTCTCCCCATAATTCGCACTCCCGGATACCGGGTCGCATATTCGATTCAATCGCATACAATCCCGCTTCCGCAATTTGGCTCGCAATGCTGAGCAGCTGGAGCTCGTCTGCGGTTTTTACAGATCTTGCGTCCATCATCGCCGGCATGCCGTCCACAGCATGAATGCCTGCATGCTCAAGCGCCCTCACCATGGACAGATCGAGGATAAAATCAAAACCGATCTTCTTATCCGCGACTCCGTAGTCCAGCAGAACCTTTTTGATGCCATCCGCCCAGACGTAAGACAATTTTTCGCGATTCTCCAGCTCTATTGGCGTTGCGTGGTGAGGAGTAGCAAAAACCGGGATGGACGCCGTGATGTTTTCTTCCTTAATCCAGGTTGCGCTTTCCTTCAGCCGCCCGATATCGGCGCCCAGCTCAAAGATAACCGGGTCTGCCGTTACCGGAAATACGACATACCGCAACACCGTTGATGGAACGGGCAATCCTTTAAATCCCGTGATGTAGCGGGTGTTTTCCGCGCGGATGGCAACGATCGCTCCAAGATCGTGCCGAATCAGGGACTCACGCGCTTTCTTCAGCCTTTCTTTGCGGAGCCTGTCGAAATTGATCCCTTCTTCATAATCCTTGCCGAACTGACCCCATTTGTTATAGATCGGTTTCCTGCTTTCAGAATTACTCATGTCTGCATCTCCTCCGTGTCTGTAAAATGAACCGTCTGGCTAGCTTTTATATATAATAACTTACATTCTATTCTCATACAAAAAGATTGCTTATTCAATGTGCGTTATTTTACAATTACATCAGTTATTATGTGATAATCCACATTTGTGAGGAGTTGATCCCAATGTACGATTTTGAACAAATCACAAGAGAAATGACGGAACTGCCGTCGAGCGCCGATCTGGATATCCTTGTGAACGAAATCCTGGAGAAAACACTCCTGATTGTTCAGGCGGATGCGGGTTTGCTTTGGGAGTACGACGCGGAATCGAAGCTGCTCTTTTGCAAGGCCTATAAGGGCATTGCAAGGGATATTGCTTTGTCGCTGCGGCTGAAATTGGGCGAAGGGCTGATCGGAAAGACGTACCTGAGAGGCACGCCCAAACTCTATTACGGGATTGATGAAATCCGGCGCGATATCGACGATTTCTCCGCCGAAAATAAGGACGCAATGCAAAAGCTCTTTGGCAGCAACGAGATCAACTCTGCGTACTTAATGCCGATCTACGTCCATCAACAAATCGAATGCATCCTGATTGTTTACCGCGCGCTGGAGAACAGCCCGTTTTCTTCGACCGATATTGAAACGCTGAATATCTTTTCCGGGTTGATCGAAATCGCTCTGTCGAATGCCAGAGGGTTGATTGCTCTGCAAACGCAAATTGACCGCCTGAGAAAATGCAATAACCTTTACGCAAGACTGACCAACTATTCCGTCAACAACTCTGGCATTACCAGCATCGTGGATGAACTGAGCAGCGCGCTGGACGTTCCCGTGATTGTAATCAATCTCATGACTAACGAGCGGTACCCTAAAAACGCTCAAGTCAGCACGGCTATTCTAAGCGAACTGAAACGCAGAAGCGCAAAAGATGACGATTCTTATCGGATCGAATCGGAGGGAGATGGGGAATCCTATCGGATTTATCCCATTGTTGCGGAGAATTCATGCCTGGGCTACCTTCTGGCTCCAGCCGAAGGAAGCGAGCATCCGCTGAACAGAATGCTGCTCGAAGTCGGGCGAATGGTGCTGGCGGTAGAGTTTTCCAAAGCGCAGTCCAGACTCGACATTTCCTATAAGAGAATGGCGCAGAGTTTTTCGGAATTGCTCTCCGCAAACAGTTCGGCCGGCCTTGCCGAAAAATGCAGCGAGTTTGGAATTCATATAAAGGCCAGCTACGCGGTACTGATCTTTGCCTTTCAACTGAGCGAAAGCATTGAACTGCAGGAATCCACGGTATACCGCGTGATTTCCTATACGAGAAAAGAACTGGGATCCTTTCAAAAACTCATCTTCGGTTCAAGGGAACGTATTGTTGTGCTGCTGCCTGTGCAATCCGAAGACTGGTTTGCTACGGCATCCCGGCAGATTAACCGGGTTCTCAGTTCTATGATGCAAAAGGAAGGTTTGGTGCTGTTCGCAGGCATGGGCTCGCCCGGCAACGGCGCAGGCGAGATTTCCAAATCGTATCACGAGGCGGAGAAAGCGGTGCTGTACCAATTGTCGCAGCAAAAGAGCGGACTGCTGCAGTATTCCCAAATGGGGGTCAATCAGGTTTTTGCAAACCTATCGTCTGACGACGCCGCGTCGTTCCTCAGCAGCGTGCTTGCTCCGTTGTCTGAAAAATCAGAGAGCCTGGAAGAAACGCTTTTTTCCTATATTGAGTTGAACTATTCCCTGAAAAAGACGGCACAAAAGCTCTACATACACCCCAACACGCTGTACCAGCGTTTGAAGAAAATCGAAAACATTCTGAATATTTCGTTCAATAATCCGGAGGATCTTCTAAAACTGCAGTTAGCTCGATACTTAAAAAACTACTATCCGGATGCAAAGGAAACAAACAGCGAGAAATCATAACGCAAGTAATTCGTGTGTGATAATTCACATTATTCACCCAAATATTATAAGCGAACTCACATTGAACACGCACCTGCTCCGGATTATGATGAATCTATTCCAGGATGGTAAGCAGTATTCGGAGGAGATGGCATGAGCGACAGTGCAAGGATCGGGCAAATCGTTGAATCGAAACGAGAGATGCTCATAGCAATATCCGATCAGATTTGGGAGTATGCCGAATTGAAGTTCGAGGAGTACCGTTCCGCGGATTTACTTTGCAGAGCGCTGGAAACGGAAGGATTCGACGTGGAGCGCAATGTCGACGGAATGGAAACGGCATTCATCGGCAGTTACGGAAGCGGAAATCCAGTCGTTGCGATTTTAGCCGAATATGACGCGCTTGACGGTTTAAGTCAGGCAAGCGGTGTTGCTCAGCCGAAGCCGGTGGTTCAGGGCGGCGCAGGTCACGGCTGCGGTCATCATCTGCTAGGTACAGGCGCTTTGGCAGCCGCAATCGCGCTCAAGCAATATTTGATGGAACATCAGCTGGCCGGAACAA
Organism: Clostridiaceae bacterium; assembly: GCA_039680365.1. GTDB lineage: Bacteria > Bacillota > Clostridia > Christensenellales > CAG-138 > UBA7703. The sequence continues at coordinate 21,687 of JBDKTD010000306.1, read as the reverse complement.
TCCGCCTGTATGGCTGCCCCGGTGAAGAAGGCGGATTCAGTAAGACTTACTTAGCAAGGGACGGCTATTTCGGGGATGTAGATTGCGCGCTGACATGGCATCCCGCGCCTGCGAATCTGGTCGTTTACGGTTCCTCGCTGGCAAACATCAACGCGTATTACCGATTCAAAGGGGTCAGTTCCCACGCGGCATTTTCGCCGGAGCTTGGGCGCAGCGCGCTCGACGCACTGGAGCTGATGAACGTCGGCGTGAACTTTCTCAGAGAGCACGTTCCGCAGGATGTCCGGCTGCATTACGCAATCACCAACGCGGGCGGGCGCTCGCCAAACGTCGTTCAGGCGGAAAGCGAGGAGTATTTCTGCATGCGCTCGTCAACATCCGGTCAGATGCGGGTGATTTTTGAACGGGTCTGCGATATCGCAAAAGGCGCCGCGCTGATGACGGGTACGTCTGTCGAGTACGAAATCGATTCGGCGGTGTCCGAGGCGATACCCAACTTGACGTTGAGCAAACTGCTCTACGGTAATTTCGAAAAACTGGGGACTCCGCTATACGACGAGGCGGACTTGAAGATGGCAGAAGCCTTTCGAGTGACACAGTCGGACGCGGCAAGGGCAATCCTTCCTGCAGCGTTCAGGGATAAGCTGATTTTCAACGTTCTTATGCCGCTGAGCGAAAACGAAGTAACGCAAATGGGCTCCACGGATGTGGCGGACGTCAGCTGGGTGGTGCCCACGGCGCAGTGCTGGGTCACCTGCGCGGTCAACGCTTCTCAGCTGCATTCGTGGGAAATGGTTGCGCAGGGAAAGACGTCCATTGCGCACAAAGGTATGCTCCACGCGGCCAAGATTATCGCGTCCGCCGCTGCCGATCTCTTCCATAACCCGGAAATCGCGGCAAACGCAAAACAGGAATTGAAAGAACGTTTAGGCGGGAGTTCCTATGTTTGTCCCATCCCCGCGGATGGAAAACCGACTAAGACCGGAAGTTCCAGAGCAGGTCAATCAAAATGAAAGGACAAAGGCGCTTATGAGTACGTTGGAAGGCCTTGTTTGGTTCTCACTCGTATTGTTCATGCTTCATGAATTCGAGGAAATCATCATGCTCAAGGCATGGGCTGTCCGGCATAGCGAGAAAATCCGGCAACTTTGGCCGAAAGGAAAACCCTTCGGGCTGCATTTTTTTGACGACGTTGGTTACGATTCCGCGCCGATTACGGAAACGGCTTCGGTTGGGATTGGCATGCAGTTTGTACTGATCGCTTTGCTTACATTGTTTTCCGTTCTGTTTGACTATTACCTGATTTGGTTTGCGTTTATGGTTCTAACTCCGGTAACGTCGCTCTTTCTGCATTTGCGAGTGACGTTTCAGTTTAAAGCATATTCGCCCGGCATCATCACCGCCGTGCTGACGGCTGCCGCAACGATCTGGCTTTTGATCAAAGTCTATTCGATGACAGCGTATGGGGTTTGGGAAATCGTCATCGCCGCGGTTGCGGTCAACGTCGTATTCGGTTTCTTTGCAATGAAATACATGCATAAGTCTGCAACGGCTCTCTCAACGCGGCTGCGGAACTATGCCGATAGAAACAAAGAGTAACAAGACTCGTTTCCCTCAACATCTGAAGATTCAATGGTTTTCGAACCGGACTGACGTAAAAATCAGGCGGATTTATTCAATATACTGAAAAACAGGAGGAAATCTCATGAAAAACTATCCCGCGGAACCTTTTCGTATCAAGGTGGTCGAACCGGTCAGGATGATGAGCGAGGCGGAGCGCGAACAGGCGATGAAGGAAGCAGGGTTCAACACGTTCCTGCTCAAGAGCGAGGACGTGTATATCGACCTCTTGACCGACTCCGGCACGTCCGCTATGAGCGACCGGCAGTGGGCCGGGCTGATGATTGGCGACGAAGCGTATGCCGGAAGCCGGAACTTTCTGCATCTGGACAGCGTTGTCAAGGAATACTACGGTTTCAAGCACATGGTGCCGACGCATCAGGGCCGAGGCGCGGAAAACCTGCTCTCCAGGCTGCTCATTCACCCGGGCGACTATATCCCCGGAAATATGTATTTTACGACCACGCGATTCCATCAGGAAGCAAACGGCGGAACGTTTCGGGACGTGATTATTGACGAGGCGCACGACTCCCAGGCCGATCACCCGTTTAAAGGCAACATCGATCTGGAAAAGCTGCAAAAGCTCATCGATGAAGTCGGCGCGGATAAAATACCGTATATCTGCCTCGCGGTCACGGTCAATCTGGCGGGCGGACAGCCTGTTTCGATGCAGAACATGCAGGCGGTCAGGGCTTTAGCCGATCGTTACGGCATCAAGGTGTTTTATGATGCGACGCGGTGTGTTGAGAATGCGTACTTCATTAAAAAAAGAGAAACGGGATACGAAAACTGGACGATCAAGGATATTCTCTACAAAATGATGAGCTACGCCGATGGCGCCACGATTTCCGGCAAAAAAGACTGCCTGGTCAATATAGGCGGCTTCCTTGCCATGAACGACGACGATCTCTTTACCCGCGTTAAAGAATTGGTGGTTGTTTTTGAGGGCATGCCCTCTTATGGCGGGCTGGCCGGAAGAGACATGGAAGCCATGGCGATTGGAATTACGGAATCGGTGGATTACAGCTATATTGAACACCGCGTGGAGCAGGTCGCTTACCTTGGCGATCTGTTGACCGAAGCGGGAGTTCCCATCGTAAAGCCGGTCGGCGGGCACGCGGTATTTCTAGATGCAAAGCGCTTCCTGCCGCATCTGACGCAGGAACAGCTTCCGGCACAGGCGCTTGCCGCGGAGCTGTACATCATTTCCGGTGTGAGGACGATGGAGCGCGGCATTGTTTCCGCAGGGCGGGACAAAAGCGGCGAGAATCACCACCCCAAGCTGGAGCTGGTTCGGGTCACGATTCCAAGACGCGTCTACACATATGCGCATATGGATATCGTAGCGGAAGCAATAATCGAACTGTACAAAGCACGAAACAGTATTACGGGTTTGAAATTCATCTACGAGCCTCCGATGCTCCGTTTCTTTAACGCAAGGTTTGAACGCCTGTAACGGATCAAGGCCATGATGCGCGGAAATTCCAGCATCATGGTCTTTCTTTTTTTTAGTGACTTCAGTCGGTTCCGACCGCGAAGCGGGAGGAAAAAAACCACCCGCTATGTGAACCTGTAAAGCAAAAGTAGACATTATCAAAAAGATGGCGTCTGCTTTTCATGTGGAGGGAAAAAGAAATGGCGACAAAGGGGCGGAAGTTTCGGAAATGGAGTCTCGAAGAGAAACTGCGAATCGTAAGGAGACATGTCTCGCGTTGGAACGCCCACCGACAACCCGGTTATTGAAGCCCTCAATGGCTGGATGAAAAGCGAATTGTATCTGGATTTTGATCTTCGTTGTACAGATGATCTTCTCGGTACTCTCGAGCGTTATGTGTCTTTTTTTAATCATGAACGTCCGGCTGCTGCTCTCAATTACAAAAGCCCTGTCCAATTTCGTTTGGATCAGGGCTTCTTGTGATTTTTATTTCTCTACTTTTACTTTGCAGGTTCACTTTTACAATGTAAGAGTTCAAGCTACCATGTAAGAAAGACGGTTTCATGGCTAAACAGGCAAACAGTTTAGCGCGCACGAAATGGATGTGCAAATACCATATCGTGTTTACTCCGAAGTATAGACGAATGCACGTGATGCTCAAGCATTCAACACCTTCGTTTTATAAGCCTCCGGGCTGATCTCTACATTAGAACCGCATACGACTTCTTCAAGCTGATCGCAGCCGCCGAAAACCCAAGCGTGTATTTTTTTCATTCCCGCACCGCAAACAACTCTTTTCAGGTTTTTACAATCTTTGAAAGCAAAGGGCGGAAGACAAGTCAGTTTGTCCGGCAGTATGATTTCTTCAAATCCACTGCGGCAAAAGGTATAACCCCACAAGCTCGTTAAACTGGAAGGAAGTACAATGCGGCGGAGGTTTTCGCATCCGTCAAACAGGAACTCACCGAAATCGGTAACGGTATCGGGAATATGGACAGAAGTAATTTCCTTGTGTCTGGCAAATAGTTTATCAAATAGAACCGTTACATTGCGGCTATCCGGGATCACGACCGCAGCGTCATCCCCTTGATATCTCATGACACAGTAGGTGTAGTCCTCAATTTGGTTGTACATAAAATCCTGCATACCACTTTACCCCATGATTTTCAATGATCGGTTCAATTGATTCATCATACGAAGCAAACAGACAGTCGTCCTTCTGAAATCGTTATACCTTGACAGCTATTTTGCTCTGCCTCGCGTAACTTGATGATGATCTGCTCGACCGTGAAGTTCTTTCTTGCCATTTCCTTTCAGCTTCTTTGCTTGCGTATCAATAAATTTTGCCGATAGGTTGAACGGAATGAACTTGCCTGACTCAACTACCGCCGCTCGGATTCTCAACGCAGTCCTTCTCGCTTTCCTGCTGCTTACCCAACTGCACAAACTCTTTTCTAGCAAAACAGATCAACAGCCATAGCGCATAAGCGGCAACAATAACATCGACCGCTTCACTTAGCGGGAACATTCTCGGCATTCGCAATTCCGGATTAAAAATTAACAGCAGAACACGCTGTGCATTCTCAAGAAAAACGCTACAAAAACTGATCAGAGCAACAAAGCGAACCGTATTGGCTAACGCGATGCTGTGCTTGGACGACTTACGTTCTAAATCACTCACAGCAACGTCTTTTTTTTCTTTCTTTCCCTTTCTCAGCTTCCAGATGCTGAAAACAGTTGAAATGACCGGTAACGAAGCTATAACGACAAATTGCAGTAAATATACTGGATAGTTCGTGGAATTTGAAGTCGCCAGGAAAGCAAAATAGAGGATAAAGGTTATTATGCTGGATATGCAGTATGATCGCCATTGAGCGACACGATCCCCGTACCAATAGTTTACCCCGATTGTAACGCATATGAAGCTGGAAAGAATATCAATGTATGCCAACTGCTTGTGCACTAGAGTGTTAACCCCCATGCTATCGAGCAAATTACGCGTCATAAAGAAAATAAACAAAAACGTTCCGAGGAAGCGGATGCATCCAAGAAATATACGTTTTATCAGCGGTTGCTGTTGCGTAGCCTCTGGAGCGGTGCTTTCACGTATTTTCATGTATATAATCCTTTCACGCTTATTCGTCTGCTTTTGGCGGTACTGCGGCAATCATAATCGTATCGGGACTAAATAAAGACAGTAATCCGGCAGGTTTAGAATTGTCCTGTTTGGGTGCTTTGCTGAATCGCCGCTTTTTGCCAGTTTATCAGTCCGCATGCCGTCCGGCAAGAGTATTCATACATGATTAACAATAAACCACCAGATAGAATGGTATCATGTCTGCGGAAACGCTCGGCATCCACCGCGGCGGAGAGCGACAGCGCGAGCAAGTCATGTGTTTGTGCGCCGAACAAAGGAATGCTATCATAGGAGAAAAACGCGAGAGGCAGTTATGATGGAACGAAACCGGATTTTACTGGCAGAAGACGATAAAGGCGTATCGGACGGGCTGACGACGAACCTGCAGATTGTGGGGTACGAAACGCTGCTGTTTGACGACGGGGCGGAGGCGGCGCGTTATCTGGAGCAGGATCACGCGTTCGACCTTGCGCTGTTGGATATCATGCTGCCGGGTATGGACGGCTTCGGGCTGCTGGAGCACATGGAGCGGTTTGAAATACCCGTGATCTTCATCACCGCAAAGACCGATTCGGAGTCGGAAATTCGCGGCCTGCGCGGCGGGGCGGAGGACTACATCGTCAAGCCGTTCGACACCACGACGCTGCTTGTGCGCATCGAAAAGGTGCTCACGCGAACGGGAAAGCTGGGCAAAATCTACCGCATTGCCGACGTTGAGCTGGATAATGAGAACCATACCGTAACCAAGGGCGGAACCGCCGTCGATTTAACGCCGCTGGAATTCGAGGTGCTTTCGCTGCTGCTGAGAAACAAAAACCGAACCGTATTGCGGGAACGAATCCTCAACGAGGTTTGGGGAGCGGATTATTTTGGCGATCCGCATACGGTGGAGGTTCGCATTGCAAACATCCGCAAAAAGCTCGGCCTCAACCACGCGTTAAAAACCATCTCCAAAACAGGCTACCGATTGGAGGAGCGCGTAAAATGAAGCTCTGGCAAAAAGTGTCGCTCATCTGCAGCGCGGTGCTGATAGGCGTTGTCGCGGCGTGCAGCGCGCTCCTGCTGCTGCATGCAAAAAACAGCATTCTTGCCTACGCGTATTCGCAGGCGGAGGACAAGCAAAAGAACCTTGCCGCGTCGTTTGCCGAAATGGCGGACTACTATGCCGACGCCAGCGCCAGCGCGGATACGGAGGACGCATTCATCCTCTATTGTTTTTCGCGCTTTTCGGACGAATCTTCGGTTTTGATGCGAGATGGCGCGGTGCTCTCTTCGCAGGTAAGCGTCGATCCGGCGGCCTATCTGGCTCTTGCAGAGAGGGGCGAACAGGCGCGTTTTACCGGCAGGGCGGAGGGTCGCGATCTTCTGATTGTCGGCAGCAGCGTTGAAATCCGGCAGAGGGAATACGCCGTCTACGACGTGGAGGATATCACCGGCGTTTACGACAGCATTGCCCAAATGGTTTGGCGGTTTGTGCTGATTGGCATTGCCGGTATCGCGCTGGGCGCTGCAATCATCGTTGTTCTGGTGCGGCGCTCCATGCGGCCACTGCGCGATCTCGGCGCTGCGGCAAAGCGGATTGCGGGCGGGCATTACGAAGAACGAGCCGCCGTCAGCGCAAACGACGAAGTCGGCGAACTGGCGGAGGACTTTAACGGGATGGCCGCCGCCGTGAAAAGCCATGTTGCGGAACTGACTGAAACCGCCGAACGGCAGCGGCTGTTTATCGGAGGCGTGTCGCACGAGTTTAAAACGCCGCTGACGGCCATTTTGATCCATACGGACTTACTGCAAAACGCCTGCCTGACCGAAGAGGAAACGAGCGGCTCGCTGGCGCAGATCGAGCATGCGTGCAAGTGGCTGGAGCGCATGAGCCAGAAACTGCTCCAGCTGATCTGCCTGAGGCGGCAGATCGAAATCCGGCCGGAATCCACGGCAGCGCTGCTGGAAACCGTGCGGGAACACACCATCGCGCTGCTGACGCAGCGGGGGATCGGCCTCGAGGTGGAATGCGCGGAGGAAACCATCGATATCGATCAGGATTTGATGCTGTCCGCGCTGGTCAACCTCGTGGATAACGCGAGTAAAGCTTCTCAGCCGGGGCAGAGCGTAATTCTCCGCGCTCATGGAGGCACTTTGGAAGTGGAAGACTACGGCTGCGGCATCCCGGCGGACGAGATTGCGCGTATTACGGATCCGTTCTATATGGTGGATCGTTCCCGCAGCAAGCGCACGGGCGGCAGCGGCCTCGGCCTTGCGCTGGTCAAGGAGATTGTGGCGGCGCACGGCGCGGCGCTTGCAATCGACAGCGCGCCCGGCAAGACAAGCGTTCGAATTCTGCTCCCGGTAACAAAACGGTGAGGTTTCGGTGAGGTTTTTTTCGTACCCGGCGGTTATCATTGCGGTATCCCGAAGAAAGAAGGCAACCCGACATGAAGAAAATAACCTGCGTTCTGCTTGCCGCGCTTCTGCTGCCAGCGCTGATTGCCTGCCAAAAGACGCCGGAAAGCCCGATTGTGGTGGGGAAGGATACAAGTGTGCTCATTGACAAAGCGCAAACGGAAGAATCTCAACAAAAAACTGATATCTCCGCGAGTGTTGATTTGTATTCCCGCTTGAATGCGCCTGAAACATATGCCGTTGATCTTGCAAGCAAAGGCGGTAAGCTTTCGGTTCATGTGGATGCGGCGGTTGAACTACCGGATCAAGAAATTCCGATCTATCGCGTTCAGGCCGCAGAGTTTTCGACGGAACAATCCCAATTAATCGCTGAGATCCTTATGGGAAACGACGCGCATTATGTTGATATTGAGGGCGCGAATATAAAAACAAAGGGTATGTATCAGCGAGAAATTGACAAGCTGCGCGCGGCACTGGACGATTGGGAAAATACTGGAATCTATCTGTATGACATGGTTTATAACACAAAAGAAGAAGCAGAACAGGCTCTTGAGGCAATGTTTGCTCTGGCAGCTGCTGCGCCTGAAACGCTTCCTGAAATAATCCCCTATTTTGGTTGGCGAACGCCAAACGTTTCGAATGAAAACGGCCCTGTCGAAACGACAGACAGCTATCTCATGCTATTTGCTATGCCGGATGATGCCACGGTTTCAAGGCTGGATATCGAAAACAGCCGCGATACGGGAAGCTCTGCAAGAGTGCTGTATTGGCGCGACACAGAGATGATGTTCGGCAGGATTTCTACCGATGAAGCTGATGTATCTAGCATTCTAGATATTTCCGAAGATGACGCTTTTGCAATTGCACAGAACGCAATCGATCAAATGCAACTTGCAGATTTTGTTTGTTCCGCAAAACAGGCTGCTATCTACAAACTTGATGTAAAGGGAGCGACAACAAAACCAGTATATGACTTTATGTTCACACGGCAATTGTCCGGTGTAACGGAAACGTATACAAACGCCGATGAGTCCGGCACGGACGGCTACTCTAAACCATGGCAGTATGAAAAAGTGCATGTTTTGGTTGACGAGGAAGGCATATTTTATCTGGAGTACGATGGGCCGACCACAATAAAGGAAAAAGTCATGGGAGCGACGGCGTTGCTGCCGTTTGAGGAAATAAGAAGCACATTTGAAAGAATGGCCGTCATTGTTGACAACTCCGTTGATTCGTCCGGTGTGGATGGCGCCAGCGAAAAACGCGTTATCACCGTGGTTCGGTTGGGGCTGATGTGCATTCGTGAGCAAAACTCGGATACGGGGCTGCTCGTTCCGGTTTGGGATTTTCTCGGCTATTCGGAACGGACATCGCCAAACGAGGGAACGCTGCTTTTTGATACAAATGAACTGGAATCCTTCCTCGCTATCAACGCTATTGATGGAAGTATTATCGACCGGGCGTCAGGATACTGACAGGAAATGCAAGTTCCCCATCTTATGATTCCAGACCAACGATGACCCTGACGAGAAAGGCAACTCGATATGAAGAAAATAACCTGCGTTCTGCTTGCCGCGCTTCTGCTGCCCGCGCTGATTGCCTGCCAAAAAACGCCGGAAAGCCCGATTGTGGTGGGAAAGAACGCTGAAATTTTGATTGAAAAAGCGACTGCGACGGATTCCGCCGCGCCCGTCATGGCAAACGAAGATCGAATCACCGGCGCACCAGAATCGTATCAGGCGGAACTGAAAAACACGCAGGGGAATCTGCTGATCCATGTGAACGCGAAAGTAGAGGTTCCCGTAACGGCGGCCATGTCGGTAATGCGTATCTATCCCAGAGCGTTCACGACGGAGGACGTTAAGACTCTCTACAGCGCGTTCTGCGCGGACGCGGTTTCGATTGGGCCGGCTCCCGTGATGACAAAGGCGTTTCAGCTCAGGAGCTATCAGGGCTATTTGGACATGCAAAAAGCGAATGTGTATCCGGACATGCAGTACGACTCCATGGAGGAGTTTAACGCCGCAATCGTAACGATGATGGAAGGCCTAAACGCGTTTCCCGATGCGTTTACGCCCGCCGAGCCGGTCTTTTCGTTCGATTCGCGTGGAATGGCGAGCTGCTATGCCGCGCGCGGCAGCGAGATGGCGTCCCAGATCATGGTTCGGCAGGCGGACGGGCTTTCGACCGCCAGTTATTACCGTGACGTGCTGGAGCGGAACGTGGTCGACGGCCTCCGCGCCGACGCGGCGGAGAACGATGCGCTTACGCGGGATCTGAGATATGCCGCGCCAACGACGAGCCTTGACACCGCGCGGGCGATTGCCCAAGACGCTGTGGCTGCGATGGGATTACAGGAATACGGCCTTGCGGCGGAGCGAAAGACCTGTTTGTGGGATGCAACGTCGAGTATACCGGCCGATACGCTCAAGGGCGCGTACGAATTCGTCTTTACGCCAACAGTCGGCGGCTGCCCGATAACCTTTGCCAATGGCGAAGCGAACACGCAGAATGCCGAGGTCAGCCGGTACGACAAAGCCTGGTTTTTCGAAAAGGTGCGCGTTTTTGTGGATAGCGACGGTTTGAACAGCTTTGTCTGGGACGCGCCGTATGAGCGGATGGAAACGATCACCGAAAACGCGTCCCTGCTTCCGTACGCGCAGATTCAGAGCATCTTCGAACGGATGATGCCCATCGTGTTCAGCCACTACAACGCCGCCGATCTGGCAGCGACTTGCAGCGTATCGATCAACCGAATTACGCTGGGGTATATGCGCATCAAGGAGCAGAATGTGGAAGGTTCGGGACTGATCGTGCCGGTTTGGGACTTCTTTGGCAGCTATTTTCGCAGCGACGATCCCGCGGGAACCAGCCTCCGGGGCAGCGACGGGTTCGAGTCGGTTTTGACCATCAACGCCATAGACGGCAGCATCATCGACCGCGCCAGCGGGTATTAATTCGATTCGGAAACAAAAAGATTACAACAAAATTACATTCCGGTACGCGCGCCTTCTTTGGAGCGAAGGCGAAGTATGATACACTCCTGATAAGCCTGTGCCGTGAGCCAAAGGAGGAGCGAATGGGAGACCGTATCCTGATCGTCGAAGACGACGCCGATATTTCGGACGTTGTCGCCATGAACCTGCAGTACTCCGGCTATGATTTTGTCGCCATTGACGACGGCGAAAAGGCGGCTGCGCTTCTGGAACAAGACGACGCGTTCGACCTGGCCATACTGGATATCATGCTGCCGGGGCTGGACGGCTTTGCGCTGCAGGAGCTGATGCAGAAGCGGCGGATACCGGTTCTCTTTTTAACCGCGAAAACGGACGTGCTTTCCAAGATCAAAGGCCTGCGCGACGGCGCGGAGGATTACCTTGTAAAGCCCTTTGAAGTGCTGGAACTGCTGGTGCGAATTGAAAAAATACTTGCGCGCTCCGGCAAGCTGAATCAAACCCTGCGCTACCGAACAATCACGATCGACCAAACGACGCGCACGCTTACGCTCCATGGCGAAACGGTCGATCTGCAGCCGATTGAATACGACCTGATCGTGGTGCTGATCCGGCACAAAAACTGCACGCTGAGCCGTGAACGCCTGCTTTCGGAAATCTGGGGGTTCGACTATCCCGGCGCGACGCGCACGGTGGATACGCATATCTCCAGCCTCCGCCGAAAGCTGAATCTTGCGGATGCGATCGTCTCCGTGCCGAAGATCGGCTACCGCCTCAAGGAGGAATGAGCCGTGAAGCTTGGCGCAAAACTTACTTTGATTGCAACGGCCGTCACCGCGGCGGCCGTGCTGATTGGCATACTACTGACAACGGCGTTTGCAAAACAGAATACCGAAAAACAGATCGCTGCCGCAGGAATTGAGGATTTCTGCGCGTTTTACAACGACTTTTCCGGCGAAGCGTTTCAAGCCGATCCTGCGACGCTGGAAGGGCGGAATATCCTGCGCTACCAGTTTTATAAAACGCAGGGATTCGAAGAGTATATCCTCGAGCAAGGCGATCTCATCGTGAGCAACAATACCGGCATCGACGCGGCGGGCGTTCTTGCGAAAAAGGGTTTTCAGGAGAAACGGACGGGCAGGTTCGAAGAACCGCTGCGTTATACAATCGCCAAGTTCGGCGGGCGGGATTACTTGTTTATCTCCGCCGAGATCAATGTTCTGGAGCGCAGTCACACTCTTTCGCTTGCGCGCGACGTAACAAGGGCAATGGACGACGTGCGCAAACTCACTTTGGAGTGCGCGCTCGCGGGAGCGGGCGTAATCCTGCTGGCGGCGGCGGCGGTTTGGCTGCTGTCGCGCCGGTCGCTCAAACCCATCGGCGCGCTGGAACAAGGCGCTTCCGAGATTGCGGCGGGCAGTTACGAGCGGCGGATCTCCGTGAAAGGGCAGGACGAAATTGCCAGGCTGGCGGAGCAGTTCAACCATATGGCGGAGGCGATCTCCGAAAAGATACGCCTGCTTAGCGAAACGGCGGAGCGGCAGAAGCTGTTTATCGGCGGCCTGTCTCACGAACTCAAAACGCCCGTAACGTCGATTCTGGCGCGGTCGGAAACACTGCTTCTGCGGGATATTTCGGAGGACGACAGGCGGCGTTCGCTGGAGCGTATTTACGAACAATGCGCCTGGCTGGAACGGCTCGCGGCCAAACTGATGACGCTGACGATGCTGGAAGGAACGGTTGAGCTGCGATTGGAGAGCGTGCAGGAGCTGTTTGATTCTGCGGAATCATTGGTTGCCGACATGCTCAAGGAAAGCGGAATGCGCCTGGAAGCAGACTGCAAAATCACCGTTTTACCATTCGATATGGATCTCATGCGCTCGGCGCTGGTCAACTTGATTGAAAACGCAAGAAGAGCAAGCCCGCGCGGTTCTACGATCGAGCTTACCGCCGCTGACGGCGTCATCGCGGTCAAAGATTACGGCAAGGGGATAGGGCGGGAAGAGCTTTCCCGCGTGACGGAACCGTTTTACACGGCGGATCGCTCGCGCAGCAAGAAGAACGGCGGCAGCGGGCTGGGGCTCTCGCTGGTCAAACGCATTGCGGAGGTGCATCACGCAAGGCTGGAAATTGAGAGCGAGCCGGGCGCGGGAACGCGCGTAAGCCTGCGCTTTTTGGATGATGACAAAAAGATTACAACTTGTTGACAAGTATTCCCGGCGAATCTGCGATAATGCAACCAGCAAAGCGAAGGAGACGCCCCAAATGAAACGATACCGATTTCTCTTGCTGGTTTTAGCGCTGTTGAGCATTGGTTTTACGGCGGCCTGTCAGCCGACGCCGACGGAAGTATTTGTAATAGAAAAAGACACCGAGCGCATGGTGGAGCAGGCGGGTTCCAGCGAAGAAGGGACGCTCGCCGGCGCACTGGGCATTCCCGAAGGAAACTATACCTATGAGGCCACGGACGCCAGCGGCAAACTCAGCGTCAGCGTTGACGCGTATATCGCCATGCCAAACGTGGACTACCTGCCCGTTGCGCGCGTCACCGGGCGGAACTTTACCGATCAGGATGTGGAAAATATCTACAACGCCGTCTGCCAGGGCGCTTTACCGGTGGACGAGGACGCGCCGATGCCAAAGTTCTTCTATCAGCATACGCTCGACCGGCTCCTGGAGGACCGCGAATCCGGCAATCTGGATAAATACGATTCCGCGGAAGAGCAGGACGCCGCGATTCAGGAGGTCATGGCGCAGGTCGCTTCCGCGCCGGAGCAGGCGACGCCGATTACGCCGAATTTTTCGATCAACTCATCCGGAATCGAAGGGATTGCGAGAATGTTATGCGTGCTGAACAACGAGGTGGTGTCCGACCTGTTTGTAACGAACTATCCGCAGAGTGACCGCGGACAAGACGCTGAATACATCAGAGACGTCTTCCTAAGGGGAGAGTTTGCGCACCAAAAGATATCCGGAGACGCTGTGACCGTCGCCTACGGACTGACACGGGACATAACGCTTGCAACCCCCGTTCTCAGCCAGCAGGAAGCGCAGACAGAGGCGGACCAGGCAATCTCTACGCTGGGGCTGAATGATTTTGCCTGTACGGGCAAGCGGATTGCGCCTTTATTCGAAGGCAATGCCAAGGACGGCTGCAAGAGCGTGTATGAGTTTGTGTATACGAGAAGCGTAAACGGCGTGAGCGTTACCTACACAAACGACATTTCGTCCTGGGCGCCGGAGAACGGCAACAACTATTCCGAGGGCTGGGCATATGAAAAACTGAGAATCTTTATAGACGACGACGGCATCTATGGTTTTCTCTGGTACGGGCCTTGCACGGTGACGGAGATCGTGAATGAAAAAGCGACGCTGCTGCCGTTCGACCAAATCAAAAAGATATTCGAAAACATGATCTTAACGAAGTACGGCGCTTCCGGCACCGAAGAAGCGAAGAGCGCTTCCATCAACATTACCGGCATCCGCCTTGGGCTGGCCCGCGTGACGGAGCAGAATAACAACGCATACGGCTTGCTGGTGCCCGCGTGGGACTTCTTTGGGGTGTACGACACCGGCAACGGTTACCCAATCGGTTACGACGGGTTTGAGTCGCTTTTGACCATCAACGCCATCGACGGAAGCATCATCGACAGGCAGGCGGGCTACTGATGCTCCGGTATTCGTTGGAAAAACGGCAGAGTGGAAGGAGGCAGCCTTGAAACGAACAAAGCTTTTGCTTACGATAACACTGACCGCGGCGCTGCTCTTTGGCGCTTGCCAGCCGACGCCCGAAAGCGACGTCGTCGTAGAGAAGGATATCGACCGAATGCTCACGTCCGCTCTGGAAAATCAGCAGTCGGACGGCGCAGCGGAAACGCTGGCGCAGAAACTCGGCGTTCCAGATACGTATCAAGATTCGTTCGAAACGAAAAACGGGAAAACGGAGTTTTCCGTCGACGCGAATATCGTAATTCCGGAGACGGACGCAGCTCCCGTGATACGGGTAAAGAAGCGTGTTTTTACGCAGGCGGAAGCGGATCGTATGCTGGCGCTTTTTCTCGGCGAGGACGCGCTGTACACCATACCCAACGCCATGACGAAGGAGCAGATCGAGGCAATATTGACCGACTATTACGCCATGCGCGACGGATCGATTCCCGTTAACGTGGATGGCGAGGACGGCGGCAGCGTTGACCGGCTGAACGAAATCATCGCCTCTTGCGAAAAAGCTTTACTGGAAGCGGCGGATACGCCCGTGCGGGTTCTGGCCAGCAGAACGTTCGTCACCCCGAAAGGAGCCGCCGATCCGGACGCGGAGATCATCGAAGGCGTTGCCGAATCGGACAATACCGACGTTTATTTCAGTATTTATAACTGCTACCTGCAGTCGAATCATGTAAAGGCGCTCTACATCAAAGCTGACACGGTTTCGGGATTTGCCTTTAACAACGCGGCTCCGTATTACGGGTTGAGCGATCCGGATTCGCCGCAAATACCGCAGGATTTTACGTTCACGAAAGAAGAAGCGCTGTCTGTTGCCGACGGCGTGCTGAAAACACTCGGCATAGAGGACATGGTCTGCTTGGCGGCGTATTACGTCGTCATGCCGAACAGCGCGCAGCCCGGCGGTTCGATGTGGCCGGGGAAAACCTTCGGCTCCGGGGAGGCGAAGGACTTTCACTGGGCGTACAGGCTACAGTACGCAAGAAACTACCAAAATATCCCCGTTACGATAACGAGAGACGACGGATCGGGCGTTGCCGACGAGGAGCAGTACGCCGAGCCTTGGGAGTATGAAAAGCTGGAACTCATCGTCGACGAGTCGGGCATCGTGAGCTACCTATATAAATCCCCGTACGAAGTCGTTGAAACGGTCACGGGCGACGCGGCTCTGCTGCCGTTTCAAGAGATAGAATCAATGCTGCCGGACTTGCTTTCGGCGTCCTATTCCTGGATTGCGGAATCGAACGATATCGTGAGCGCGAAGGTGCGCATAACGGAAATCCGCTTCGGGTTTACGCGCATAACGGAGCCGAACCTTCGCAATCAGGGACTGCTGGTTCCGGTTTGGGACTGTTTCGGAAGCGTCGAGATTACGAATTCCGTCGGCAACGCGCACCTTTTTACAAAGTATGATTCACTGCTGACGATCAACGCGATCGACGGGAGCTCGATCAACCGGTCGCTGGGATACTGAGAAGCCAACCGCTGAACGTTCAGCCGATTACAAACAGTCGAACAAACGGGATAGCCGGACAAGCAAGGATCAGGGTGTGCCGCCTATAGGGTAATCCGGCGCTGCCTTTGGCTTCGTTTTGCGTATCGAATACGAAAGGAGAGCGAATGGCCTTTTTCCGTGCCGATCTAAGCCGAGCGTTCTCCAAAGCATTCGTGCTGAGTCTTCTAGGCACGATACTTTGCGTGCTGTTCGGCGCGGGGCAGGATGTGCTGGTGAGATTGATGTTTCATGCGAAAACATGGACGCGGCGTTTGGGGATCATGGATTATTCACAAAAAATACCAGTTCCACTGCTTGAATTACTGTCCTTGAATACATAAGATACTATTTATCAGGGTACACAACAGAATCGAATGTAATCAATGCATGACCATAGAACATCAAAATTGCGAGTAACATTGTCCCGTGGTTAAGTGATATCGAATACAACGGGGATCGTCCTAAATGAAAGAAGCTTGCAGAAGCAATATCTGCAGAATCGGGGGAGAGTGAATTTGAAACGATGTCTATCCGCTTTCATGTGTTTCTGCGTTCTGCTCCTCTGCGCCTGCCAGCCTACGCCAAAGGAAGAAGCGGTTGTCGGCCGGGCGGAAGGAACGCTGGAACAAGCCGTCCGTGCCGTACCTGAAAAACCATATCACTATGAAGCTCCCGCGCATTGGAAAGAAACAATGACGGTACGGGATCATTCCGTTATCATCGATGCGGATGTTGAGGTACCTAAGACGGATATGTTCCCGACTTATACGCTTCGAAAAAGCCATTTTGACAGGCAGATGTGTATTGATACTCTGGCTGCGGTCTATGGGGATGCGGCGAAGCTTCGCGAGCAGCTCTATAGTTATGATGAGGTGCTGACCGATCTGCAAAATGTTGAAAAGGGCATGTTGACGGGGGTTGATGAAGATACCGGGGAGTTGATTTGGCAGCCATACGAAGGCCAAGAGGAAGATGCTGCAAAACTGAGGCAACTTCTTACCGAACTGGATGTTCACGATACTTTTATTCCGTTTACGGCTTCCAATCTGGATTTTCCCGTAATTGATCGTGCGGTACAGTTTGAAGACGGTCAGAAAGCATACATCTATTGCACAGAAAGTTTCTTTCGGATCAGACGGGACAGAAGCTGCAATATCCAATTGGAGAACTGGGTTCTGCAGGGGGATGCAACGCCGGGTGAGCGGAGTCATCCACTAGAAAACATCCAAATCAGCGAGCAGGATGCGATTGAGACAGGAAATCAAGTAATCAAACGGCTTGGGCAAGATGGCAATATGGCACTCGCGTCTTCTCACAAGGCCAGAGCGACAGAATCCTATACCTATCGTGTCCTCGGGGAAGGATATCTGCTGACTTACGTACAAAACACCGCAGGCGCTGTTCCGTTTGACTATAGAAACTACATAGACAGCAATGTGCTTGCCTTTACACAAAAGCAAGATGCCTATGCGGAATATTTGCCGCAGGAATGGATAGAGATTTTTATTACCGAGAATGGCGTATTGTCTTTTGCATGGGGCGATCCGAAAGAAATAGTCAATACGGCGAATTCGAATGTTGTACTCCTTCCGTTTGATCAGATTCAGCAAAGCATCCGTAATCTGATTACCTACGGAGTTTCCGGCTACGACAATTCGACGAACGACGACTTTGGGGCACTCTTGATTTCGCGCATTACGCTTGGCGCGTCTATACAGCAAGTGCCGGATCAAGGCGATGAAGCGTTTTTGGTTCCAACATGGATGGTAACGCTGACAACGGAAACTGACCAAGCGCAAAACATCGATCTTGCTGTGCTGATGATCAACGCACTTGACGGTACGTATATAAACAGGTTGGGGTGATCGATAAAACGTATTTGGTTCGAATCGGAGCTGATTTTGGCGCAACCGGAGCGGAGTTTGTTGACTCAACTTTATCCTGCATTATCTCAACACGAGCTGACGGTGTATTGCTGGTGAAGAAGCTGCGTTCCAGAGGGAATTTAACGGGATCCGGCTCTTCGGATACGGCTGACAAAGGAGGTTTGGAATGAGAAAAAGCAGAGTTTTTGTATTTGTACTTTGCGCGCTTTTGCTTGGAGCCTGCCAACCCACGCCTCAAGTAATACATCCGACAAGCGTTTCTTCCTACGAAGTGGGGGAACGCGAACAAGTGCGCGTTGAGAAGAGCATTTCGCTTGATGATGGCATTCAGCTCGTACTATCTGCTTCCGTAAACGAACCAACCGGGGAATTCTCGCAAGGTAAGGTTGAGTGGCAGCTGATTGATTCCAATTTCGTCAAAAATGTTGCAAGCGCATTTGCGACGGACGCGGTCTACTTCGAAGCGGTTGAGACGCAATCGGAGTTAACAGAGGCTTTGCTGACGTATCAAGAGCAGCTCGACGCCGTGCGCGACAAACTGTCGCCCGCAGATATTCAAATGCTGGAGGGTGTGATTGGCGATATGCAGGACGCGCTTTCAGCGGCGCGGGAAAACGAGCCGATCATCCCCATCGACACGGTTATGACGGAGCAAGAAGCGAAGATACAAACCGGAAATAAGAACAAAGCAGTTTTAGTCATTGGAGACAGCAATAGAAAGAAGTTTATACGCATCAGCAACTATAGATGGAACGACATCATGCAGACCAATGACGCATCCGGTGCGGTATCCGAAGATACTGCGATGCAGTTAGGCGCTGGCGTTTTGAAAGAACTGGGGTTTTCCGATCTGTTTTCGCTGAGCGCAGTCAGGCACACATCTTCCGAATACACGCTTGTAGCAAGTTTGGCGAATCAAATGGGAATCATCAACGCTCCGGCCGATGACAGAGTCGAGCTGATCTATATGAGGAATATCGGCGGACAAAAGCAGGTGTTCAGTCGGCAGATTGAAGATGGTACGACAGCAAGAGAATACGATGAGACCGTTTTCTGGGAAACGATAAAAATGTATTTTGACAACGACGGGCTTGTCGAGTTTGCCTGGCAGCAGCCTTGTTCCATTACCCTGGATTCAAAGGAAAACCAGCCAATCAGCCTGGAAACAGCTGTGAACGCTATGACCCAGTTCATGGAGGTTTCACAGAATCAATATACGTATGCGCCGCTTGCGATCGATTCAAAAAAAGTAACGATCCGCATTGACAGCATCGAGCTGGGGATGACCTGCATCGTTGGGCCGGATGAAACATTTCTGGCCGTACCGGTATGGGAATTTTATGGAAACATTGAATACATCAATGAGGATGGGGACGTGAAGTATACCTCGATTTCCGGTTCAAATGAAGGTCAAATTCTGGATGAACCTATTCCATATAACAGCTTGTGCACGATCAACGCCTTAACCGGAAAACGCATCGACAGGTCGTTGGGGTATTGATGTGTTGCCGAGATGATTGCGCTGGGAAGCATCAGATACAAAGAAACCGCTGATTATGAAAAGGAGACGTCTCTTGCCCGAACTTCGTTCCGACCTCAACCGAGCGTTATCAAAAGCATTCGTGCTGAGCATCCTTGGCACGATGCTTTGCGTGCTGTTTGGCGCGGTTTCCGACGTGCTGGCGATCTACATGCTCGAAAAGCCCACCGCGGCGCTGCTGGCGCATCAGGCTATCACGATTAAAGCCCTTTCCGGCAAAGCGATTCTCTTTGCCGCGCCGATTCTGGCGACGATTCCGTATTCCGGCGCGTTCGTCGAGGACGGAAAAAGCGGCTACCTCAAGCAGTTCCTGCCACGAACGACCGTGTCGCGCTATATCCTCGGCAAAGAACTGGCCTGCGCGATCTCCGGCTTTTTGACGCTCACGCTCGGCATCCTCGCGGCGCATGTCCTCATTTCCCTCGTGGTGCTTCCGGTGGAAACGTTCGGCGAAACCGCGGTGAAGTCGCAGCTGGGCGAGCTGATCGGCAAGATCTTCCTCTTCGGCTTTGCGGGCGCGCTCTGGGCGATGCTTGGCATGCTGCTCTCCACCGTGACCATGAATGCCTACATGGCTTACGCCGCGCCGTTCATCCTCTACTATGTGCTGATTATCCTGCAGGAGCGGTACGCGCGGGATATCTTCATGCTCAACCCGCAGAATTATCTTACGCTGAATGGAACATGGCCGTTTGGCGGGTGGAGCGCGGGCATCACAATGGCGGTGCTGCTCGCAGGCGCGATGCTTGGGTTCTACGTCATCGCGCAGGATCATCTGCGGGACGACAATGCCAGAAGACCGATCCGAACGCTGTTTCGGCAGAGGAGCGTCTCTCTGGAAAAGTCGTTCCATCCCGCGCATGATATCCTCGTGTTGAACGATCTTCGGCAAGTGCGCTCGGTCGTTTCTTATAACTTTCGCATGTGGCGCGGCAACGCGCGCGTGCTGCTGACGTTCGCGCTGGCGTTCATTCTCTGCTTCCTTCTTTCGGATAAAGCGGCGTCGTTTGCCTACGATATGGGCACGACGATGCAGGCGTTTGAGCCGTTCGTCTGGACGTTTGGCGACGCAAACTCCGTGCTGCTAATCTCGCTTTTATTAGTGCTCCTGTTCGTAGACATGCCGTTTCTCGGCGCGGGCGTGCCGTATTATCTTGTACGCATGAAGCGGCACACATGGCTCACAGGACAGGCGGTCTACGTTGTGCTGGCAACGACGCTGTATATCGTTTTTATCTTTGCCGCAACGTCGATTATCTGCATGGGGAACAGCTTTATCGGCAACATGTGGTCGGAGACGGCGGCGATCCTCGGCTACTCCGGCGCGGGCAAGGCGGTTGCGCTTCCGGCGCTGGTCAAGACGCTGGAACTCAGCCGCCCGTACGAATGCGCCTCGACAATCCTGCTGCTGATGCTGCTCTACACGCTGGTTCTCGTGTTTCTCATGCTGTTTGTCAATATCAAGCGCGGCAAATCCGCGGGCATCGCGGCGGCGTTCGGCTTCAGCCTGTTCGGGTTTCTGCTCAATCCGCAGCTGCTCAAGCAGATTTTCAAACTGCCGGACGAGCTGCTCTATAAGGCAAACGTCGCAGTCGGGTGGCTATCGCCGCTCAACCACGCGACCTACCACATGCATAACTTTGGCTACGACCTGCTTCCGCGGCTCTGGCAGACATATGTGATCTTCGGCATTGCGATTGTACTGCTGTTTGTGTTGACCCTGCGCGCGCTGCGCAAGTATAATTTCCACTTCCTGGGAGGAGACCAATGAGCGAACCCATCATCCAAGTTGAACATCTCACAAAAACATTCGGGCAGGACACTGTACTCAAGTGGGTCACCCGTGAGTTTGAGCGCGGAAAGATTCACGGGATCGTCGGCAACAACGGCTCCGGCAAGACGGTTCTGTTCAAGTGCATCTGCGGGTTTCTGCAGCCGACGGAAGGGCACGTACTCGTAAACGGCAAACAGATTGGCAGGGATATCGACTTTCCGGAAGATATCGGCATCATCATCGAATCGCCGGGATTCTTGCCGCAGTTTTCGGGGCTGAAGAATCTGGAAATCCTCGCCGGACTCAAACGCAAAATCAGCTTGAAACAGGTGGCGGACGCAATTCGACGCGTGGGGCTCAACCCCTTGGCGGCAAAGCATGTCGGTAAATACTCCCTCGGCATGCGGCAGCGCCTCGGTATCGCGCAGGCGATTATGGAAGAGCCGAGCCTGATGATTCTCGACGAACCGCTGAACGGGCTGGATAAATACGGCGTTGCGGAGATGCGGTCGTTGTTCCAGTCGCTGGCAGAGGACGGACGTACGATTCTGCTGGCAAGCCACAATATTCAGGATATTGAAACGCTCTGCGATACGGTCTGCGAAATGGACGCGGGCGTGCTGACGGTGATTCGGGAAACGCCGCTGAAAGAAGGTGTAAACGCATGAAACGATGGCTGATAGGGCTCTTTGTTCTGCTGTTGGTCGTTCCCGCACTCGCGCT
>JBDKTD010000157.1:0-3946 GCA_039680365.1 Clostridiaceae bacterium | reverse complement strand
TCCCGTCAGGGGTTTTACATTGCCTGCATTGAGGAGATCGCCTGGCGGCGCGGATTTATCACCACCGAGCAGCTCAGCGCGCTGGGGCAGGAGCTTTCTTCGACCGAATACGGACAGTACTTGCTTGCGCTTGCAAAGGAGAAACAGCTATGAATTTGTTGGTCACGGGAGGCGCCGGATTCATCGGCAGCAACTTTATCCGCTGGATACGCGCCAACGCGCCGGGGAACAAAATTGTCAATGTGGACGCGCTGACCTACGCGGGTAACCTCGAAAGCCTGAGCGACATTCCGCAGGACGATACGTATGTGTTCGTGCGCGCTGATATCCGTGATCGAGCGAAGATGGAAGAAGTGTTCGCCCGCTACGATATTTCGCACGTGGTCAACTTTGCGGCAGAATCGCACGTAGACCGCAGCATCGTGGACCCGGAAGTGTTTTTAACGACCAACATCGTCGGCACACAGGCGCTGCTGGACGCCGCAAAGAAGAGCTGGAACCTCGCCCCGGGGGATAAGTATTCCCGCGCCTATCGCGAAGGCGTCCGTTTTCTGCAGGTGTCTACGGACGAAGTGTACGGCGCGCTCGGCAAGGAAGGCAAGTTCACCGAGCAGACGCCGCTTTCGCCCAACAGCCCGTATTCCGCGGCAAAAGCGGGGGCGGACTTTGTCTGCCGCGCATATTACGAAACCTTCGGCATGCCGCTGAATATTACGCGCTGCTCCAACAACTATGGCCCCTACCAGTTCCCGGAAAAGCTGATTCCTCTGATGATTCACAACTGCATGCTGAAGAAGCCCCTGCCGGTCTACGGCGACGGGATGCAGATTCGCGACTGGCTGCATGTTTCCGATCACTGCAGCGCAATCTTTACGGTGCTGACGCAGGGAATTCCCGGGGAAGTGTATAATATTGGCGGCAACAACGAGCGCGCCAACGTGGAAATCGTACATAAAATCCTCAGCGCGTTCGGCCTGGACGATTCGCTGATTCAGCACGTCAAAGACCGCCCCGGCCACGACAGACGGTATGCCATTGACAATACGAAGATCACGACGACGCTGGGATGGTCGCCCGCCTATACCTTCGAGCGTGGTATGGACGAAACCATCGCATGGTATCGCGAACACACCGATTGGATGGAGCATATCATCTCGGGCGCATACGCCGATTATTACGAGCGCATGTACACCGAATAAGCACTTCGGATTTACTTGAAAACCGCATTACGCAAGCTGCAGAGCGTCACATCGTGAGCGCTCTGTATTTGCATGCGTGTAATACCATAAACGAAACTTTAAACAATATTTACCGCATAATCTATGTAATATCGACAAATTACCGCATAGACATGCGCAGAATTATGAATTTTCGTTACATTGCGCACTTGTAGTTGTAATCTTCTAACTGATAGTGTAGTATTGTGAGTGATAAAAAATCCGGATAATGGAGACCAATCGGGCTGTGCGAGACGTCATCGTTTCGGAATTCCTCTCCTGCATCATACTGGGGGTCATCTGCGTTTATTCGCTGATGGGCAAAAAGAGCGTCTCTTATAAACAAGCGGCGTTCCATGGCAGCGCAATGATTTCGTTTGCGGCGCTGCTGATTACGGTTATCATGTTTTACATGACGCATTTAGGCAGCTTGGTTGCGCCGCGGGTGTTGATACTGGTGGGCACGCTGTTTTATGTTGGAATGGCCATTGCAACCGCTTCTATCACTGGCGCCATGCTCACGACCATGTTTGAAAACCGCCTGAACACGCGGCGGTTCAAGCTCGTTTCGCTCATTGCCTTCAGCCTGCTGGCGGGGCAGATCGTGATCGTCGTTGCGAATATTTTTACGCACTGGCTGTTCTTTATTCAGCCGGACGGAACCTACGCCACAGGCCCGCTCTATCGAATTGATCTGATCTATTTGATTCTTGCCTATATCAACGTTTATGTGTTCTACCGACTGGAGCGAAAGCGCGTGAAGAACGCATTCCGCCTGATTATCTATACCATACCCGTGATCACCGTCGTCATGGGCATTTTTCAGTACTTCTACATGGATCTGGTTCTGACTGGTACGATTCTCAGCGTTTCGCTGCTGGTGCTGTTCATCTACGGTCAGCAGCAGCGGCTCTATATTGACCCGCTGACGGAGATTTCCAATCGGGAAGCGTTTTTTCAGTCGCTGGAGCATCTGGCTGCGCGGCATACGAGTTTTCGCGTCATCTTTGTTTCTCTCCGCAAATACAAGTTGGTGAACAACCAGTTCGGCCAGCGCGTTGGCGATGAGTTCCTGCTGGAGATCGGCAGGTATTTTTCCTCGCTGAATCCAAAGGTAACGCCCTACCGCTTCTCAGGCGTGGAGTTCGCGCTGGTGGCGGCGCACCTGCCGACGAATGAATACGAGGAACTCCTTCTGCGCGTCAAGGAGCGGTTCGACGAACCGTGGTTTACCGAAGGGCTTACGGTCGTGATTAACGCGGCGGTTTGCGATATTCGCTATCCCGACCACGCGGCGGATATCAACGAGCTGATCGCCTCGTTGGAATACGCCATGCGCCTTGCCAAATGCGACGTCAGCAACAAGATTGTTCGCTTTTCCGGCTTGCTTCGCAGTGAATTCGGCAGAAGAAACTTTGTGCTTTCCCAGATGGAGCGTTCGCTGCGCGAGGGGCGGTTCTTCCTCTACATTCAACCGATTTACGACTGCGTGCTTAAGCGCTATATCGGCGGCGAAGTTCTCTTGCGCATGAACGAAGAAAACGGCCGACCGATTCCTCCGGGCGAGTTCATTCCGCTTGCCATCGAAACTGGCATGGCGACCGAACTCGGCTGGATGGTGCTCGAAAAGACCTGCCGCTTCTTAAGCTTGAACCGGGACGTCGGCTGGCTTTCGGTCAACATTTCATCCCAGCAGAACGAGTTTGACGAAACGGTGCGAAGGCTCGAAACCCTTCTGGAAAAATACGATATCCCGCCGCAGTGCATCAAGCTGGAGATCACCGAGAGCGTTCTGTTTGAAGATTTAGAGCGCGCGCGCATTACGATGGAAGAGCTTGCCAGAAGAGGCGTAGGCGTTTTTCTGGACGATTTCGGCACAGGGTATTCCAACCTCAGCAACGTCATGTCTCTGCCATTTGAGTGCGTAAAAATCGATAAGGGGCTGCTCGGCGGCATCCAGCAGAACGAAAAGTCGTACCGGCTGCTGCAGACGGTCGTTAATGGCCTGCGCTCCATGAACATGCTGCTGCTTGCGGAAGGCGTGGAGACGCTCGAACAGAGCGAAACGGTGCGGCATCTGGGCATTGATCTGATTCAGGGCTACTATTACGCCCGCCCGATGCCGAGCGAGGAGTTTGCCTGGCAGGTCAAGAAAACGCCGCAGGTCTTGGCGGCCGCCGAACAGGCATAACACGGCTGCAAACCAATCAAACGCAGAAAAAATCGCCGCGATCTAAAAAGTTCGCGGCGCTCTTGTTTCTTTCGTTATAGCGGAGTTCAATTGCCGAGGGTGGCAAGCGGCAGCGTGTAGGTTTCCAACGACGCATCGCCGTAGTAGTTGTAGTCGTCGTTAACGGGGGAGTACGCGGTCACGCGGATTTCCCGCAGTTCCGGATCGAACGTCAATAGAACGATATAGCCCTCTCCGCCGTGGTCAAAGCCCTGATAGTCCGCCATAATGGCTTGTACGCTGCGCTCGGCTTTACCGTCGCCATCGTCGTCAAAATACTCCGTTTCGCGCTGCAGCGCGTGCATATGCCCGCAGAGCACGTAGCGCACGTTCGGATGCCGGGCGATGACGGCGCGCATGAGTTTCGCGTCCTGCTCCATGGGTACTTTCTCAATGGCGAGATAATGGTGCGTCAGCACAATGGCGGTGCGGTCGGCGTACTGCGTCAGAATCTGATCGAGCCATTTAACGTCCGACGGCATCAGCGAATATCCCACGC
>JBDKTD010000323.1:0-3764 GCA_039680365.1 Clostridiaceae bacterium | reverse complement strand
TTGTGGCGGAAACGGACATGCGAATATCGCTGTTGCGCTGAATCAGCGCGTGATTGATCGAGCCTTTGCCTACGCCCGCGGGGCCGGAAACGACCAGCAGGAGACCTTCTCTTGTCTGCTTCATAATTCGAACTTTCCTCTCGCGGTTAATCGTCCGCCTCGTCTGCCTTGGTGTCCAGACGGTTGGCGATGGTTTCCGGCTGTATGGCGGAGAGGATCACATGATCGCTGTCCGTAATCACAACCGCGCGGGTGCGCCGCCCGCAGGTGGCGTCGATCAGGCGGCCGCTTTCGCGCGCTTCCTGAACGATGCGCTTGATCGGCGCGCTTTCCGGGCTGACAATCGCAATCAGGCGGTCAGCCGAAACGATGTTGCCAAAGCCGATATTCACAAGTCGCAGGTTCATCATAAAAACTGCTCCTTCTAACACGTTGTTTCTGTACTGTGGGATTCGAACCGGTGAAAGTAATCCGCCTATTCGATATTCTGCACCTGTTCGCGAATACACAAACCAAAAGGATTGCTCATTCGATATTTTGCACCTGTTCGCGGATCTTCTCGATTTCCGCCTTGCCGGAGAGCACGAGGTTGGTGAGTTCGCCGTCGTTGGCCTTGGAGCCGATGGTGTTGAACTCCCTGTTCATCTCCTGCACCACGAAGTCGAGTTTTCTGCCGGAGGGTTCGCTTGCGTTCAGCAGGGAGCAAAACTCCGTGATATGGCTGTGCAGGCGGGTGATCTCTTCGTCGATGCTCGCCTTGTCGGCAAACAGCGCAACTTCCGTTGCAAGCCGCGTGCGGTCGACCTCCACCTGACCCAGCAGGGTTTGGATGCGCTCGTCGAGCTTTGCTTTATACTCGCCGACCACGAGCGGCGCGCGCTTGGATATTTTTTCCGTAAGCGTAAGCACCGTGTCCACGCAGTTGGAGAGGTACGCTTTCAACCGTTCGCCTTCCGAAAGGCGCATGCCGAGCAGCGCGTAGATGGCACTGTTGAGCGCGGCCTGCGTCAGCGCGAGAACCGCTTCCGAATCTTCGTCCGCTTCCCGAACGTTGGAAACATCCGGCAGACGGAGCGCACTGGAAAGCGTCAAATCGTCCGTGAGCTGGAGTGTTTCGTTGGCCTGCTTGGCCGAGGATACGAACGCAAACAGCAGAGGAACGTCTATTTCCACCGTCCGCGCGTCGCTGCGAAGGTTGCGGTAGTTGACGAAAACATCGATATGCCCGCGCGAAAGACGTGCGCCGAGCAGAGAACGGATGCCGTCCTCCAGAAACGAAAGATGGCGGGGGAGACGCATGCCGACGTCGAGGTAACGATGGTTCACACTCTTGAGTTCCACCGTGATTTCGCGCCCGTCGCCGGAAGCGCTGCCCTTGCCGTAACCGGTCATGCTGTACATAAAATCATTACCCCCAAGTCGCAATTACAAAGTATATCATGACCGGAGCATTCACACAAGCGATAGATTTCCGTTGGTACGACTAAACGGCTGGAAATCGCTTACAAACATTATCATTATTCGCTCGCGCGTCACACGTTTTCGTACAGTTTATAAATTTCGTCCGCATGCGGTTCTTCCATTCCATCGCCGTCGAACAAGCAGGCGGCTCCCGCAATTGCGCGTCCAATGATGGCGGCTTCAATTCCGCGGGACTTCAGCGCGTGAACCAAAGCTTCGCCGTCTTTGCAGGCGATCAGGAGACTTCCGCTGCCGATGAGCCGGAGCGGGTCGAGCCCAGCTTCGGTGCAGAGCGCGCGTGTTTCCGGGCGAATGGGTATCCGCTCGGAAAAAACTTCCGCTCCGCAGCCATTGGCATAAGCCAGTTCCCAGACAGCACCGAGCACGCCTCCTTCGGTCACATCGTGCATAGCGACGGCTCCAAACTGCATTGCGATTGCGCTTTCCGGCACGATGCTGAGTTTGCCGCAAAAGGCGCGCGCGCTTGCGAGCGTTTCCGCCGGGACGGCGGCGAGCAGATGCGGGAAATCTTCCGCAAGAATGGTTGTTCCCTCGATGGCGGCGGATTTTGTCATGACAATTTCGTCGCCGGGTTTCATGCCGGCGAGCGCTTTGCCGCGCGCCTGCCGCGCAACGACCGTCGCGCTGGTCACGGGTCGCGTAACGGAATCCGTCACTTCCGTATGCCCGCCGAGGATATCCACATTGGCGAGCTGCGCCGCGGCGGAAAGGTCGTCCGCAATCCGGCCGATCTCATCCAAACTGCTTGTTGGAGGCAGAAGAAGAGTCACCAGCAGCCCGACCGGTTCCGCGCCGGCGGCCGCCGCATCGTTGCAGCAAACGTGCACCGTGAGCCGACCGAGATGCGCGCTGCTGGCGGACGTGATGGGATCGCAGCTTAATACGATTAAATCGTTTTGAAAATCCAGCGTCGCGCAGTCCTGCCCGATGGCGGGCGCGGAAAGAGATTCCGCGCGGACACGGCGGAATTTATGGAGCACCAGTCGTTCGAGATCGTCGTTATCGAGTTTACCGAGCCGGAGCATGCAGCGTTCTTTCTCCAATCATTGTTTTCGTCGTTGCGGCTGTATTCAGCCGATGAGTTTAAAAACTTTTCTTCGCTATCGTCGGTTTGGCTGTGCTCAACCGATTAATTTCAAAAATTCTTCTTCCGTCAGCAACGAAATGTTCAGCTCCTTGGCCTTGTCGAGCTTGCTGCCCGCGCTTTCGCCGTAGAGCACATAGTCCGTTTTTTTACTGACGCTGCCCGCCGTCTTGCCGCCGTTCTGCTCAATGAGCGCTTCGGCTTCCCGACGACCAAGGGTCGGGAGCGTACCGGTAACCACGATGGTTTTGCCGGAGATGGGCGAACTGGTATTTGCCGCCTGTTCGCTCTGTGGGGAAACGCCGCAGGAAAGCAGCGTATCGATTTGAGCGGCTATGGAAGCGTCCGCAAAGAATTTGAGGATGCTTTCGGCTACGATTTCGCCTACGTCAGGGATGGCGAGCAGTTCTTCGCGCGTGGAAGAACGTACCGCTTCCAGCGTGCCGAAACGCTTGGCTAAATCCTTTGCGGTCTTAAAGCCTACGTTCGGAATGCCGAGCGCAAAGAGAAACGCGCCGAGCGGACGGGTTTTGCTCTGTTCGAGCGCGTCGAGCAGGTTCTGCGCTTTCTTCGCACCAAAGCGGTTCATCGAAACGAGCTGTTCATGCGTCAGCGCATAGAGCTCCGGAATCGAGGTAATATTCAGCTCCTCAATAAATTGAGCTGCGGTCTTGTCGCTGAGGGTTTCAATGTCCATCGCGTCCCGCGACGCGTAGTGGGCGATGCGGAGCGTGATCTGCGCCTTGCAGGAGAGCGAGTTCGTGCAGAAGAGGTGCGCGCCGCGCTCCTCCACATGCGCGCCGCATTCCGGGCAGCGCGTGGGTTTTTGTATCGCCTCGGTGGCTGTATCGTCCGGCACTGCGCCGAGGATTTCCGGTATTACGTCGTTGCTGCGGCGGATGAATACGCGAGAGCCGCGCTTGACGCGCTTCCGTTGGATATCGTCGTAATTGTTCAGCGTGGCGCGCTGAATGGTTGCGCCCGCGAGTTCTACGGGGGTAAGGTGCGCAAGCGGCGTGAGCTTGCCCGTTCTGCCGACTTCCCAGGTGACTTCCTCCACGATGGAGGTCGTCTCCTCGGCGGCGAACTTATACGCCATCGCCCAGCGCGGAAACTTCTCCGTCGCGCCGAGGAAATCGCGCAGGGCAAAATCGGTCACCTTGACGACCATGCCGTCGATTAAAAAATCAAGTGTGCC
>JBDKTD010000163.1:0-7144 GCA_039680365.1 Clostridiaceae bacterium | reverse complement strand
ATGTCTTCGCCCTTAAGGCCCTTGGGGTACCCGCTACCGTCAGACCGCTCGTGATGACAAAGCGCAAACTGGGCGACTTCCGAGAATTCAACTTTCGTACTCAATATGCGCCAACCGGCTTCCGGGTGCCGTTTCATCGAAACCCACTCGTTCTCGTCCAGAACGGCGTTCTTATTCAGAATGGCCTCGTTTATCCCGATTTTTCCGATATCGTGCACCAGCCCGGCCATCCGGATCTGCTCCACGTCATCATAATCAAAATTCATGCGAATGGCGATTGCCTCGCAAAGCTCGCTCACCCGCTGCGAGTGCTGCGCCTCTCTGTCGCTTTTTTCAAACAGCGCGCTCATGATCATCTCGACCGTCTTGCTGCGCATGCTTGCGCGCTCGACGATCTTGTGTGTATACATATGGTTTTCCGCGCTGGCAATCGTTTCGGACAGCGATTGTTCGGCCTTCTCCTTCGTTTCGCAGCCAAACGAAACAGACAAAATGATGCCAGCGACTTTTGTATTTGAAATCAAATCTTTTAGGCGGTTAACGATGATCGAAGCTTCTGCGGCGTCTGTATTTACGAGCACAATGCCAAATTCGTCGCCGCCGAGCCGGGCAATAATTTCGTCAGCACGGCACGCGCATTTTAGAATTCTCGCCAAGCTGACCAGGTATTCGTCGCCGATCGTATGGCCAAACGAATCGTTGATCAGCTTTAAGCCGTTGATATCGGCCATGATGATGGATATGGGAAGATTGCGCGGAGTATCGAGCCGCTTGAGTTCTTCTTCAAAAAATCTGCGATTGTATAATTCCGTAAGCTGGTCGTGATAGCTCAGATGCCGAAGCATTTCCTCGTTGTTCTTCCGCTCCGTAATATCCGAAACCAGCACGGCAAACTGCCGCTCCCTTGGCGAATACGAATAGGTCGCGTAATATCTGCCCGTTGTCTTCAAATAGTTTTCGTAGTACATGGGCTCGCTCGTAAGGGCGACTTTGCCGAACACTTCGATCCAGTACTGCTCCACCTCGGGCATCACTTCGGTAATTCGTTTACCAATGCACATTTCACGGGTGACGCCCAACAGATGCGTATAGCTCTCATTGATATCGAGAAAAACATAGTCGACAGGCTTTCCCGTTTCATCCGTGATGATTTCATGGAGCGCAAGACCCTGGGACATCGCCATATAGAGCAGCCTGTATTTTTCTTCGCTTTTCATGAGCGATTGCTGCGCATCTTCCAGTTTCTTTTGATCGCAGTACTCTTTCAGCGCCCGCTTGATCGAATGAACCAGCCGCGCGAGAGACTCTTTCGATACGTAATCCGCCGCGCCCTGCTTTAAAAGCTCGGCGGCCGTCTCCTCACCGATGAAGCCGGAAAGGATGATCACTGGAATATCTATTGAGATGGATTTCATGTGCTTTAACACGTGAAACCCGTCGATATCCGGCAGCATGAAGTCGGAGAGGATCAGATCATACGGTATCGTCGATACTGCGGAAACGAAGTCTTTCTCGGTCGACACGGTATCCATCTGAAATTCCAGATCAAGGTGCTTTTTAAGGTACTGAAAAGTGAGCTCGGAGTCCATAACGGAATCCTCCAAGTGCAGAATCTTCAATAGTAAGCTACCCTCTTCGCCGTGCAGCATAACGTCCATTTCACTCAGTCGGCACTTCGTTGATAATTGCCCAGAAAATGCCGATCTCACGGACGACTTCGGCAAAATCTTTGAAATCAACCGGCTTGACGACATAGGCGTTCACGCCCAGATTGTAACCTTTGATCAGGTCGCTTTCCTCTCTGGACGAGGTGAGCATGATGATTGGAACAGTTTTGAATTGCTCGTCTTTCTTTAAAATATCCAGCAACTCCAATCCGTCCATTCGGGGCATCTTTAAATCAAGCAGTATCATGCCCGGGTTGCCCCGCGGCCTGTCCTTGAAGTCTCCCGTGCGCCGCAGGTAATCCAGGGCTTCGACACCGTCTTTAACGACAACCAGAGGATTCAATATGTTGTTTTTTTTCAGGACATTCCGCGTTAGTTCAACGTCAAAACTGCTGTCTTCCGCATACAGAATGGTCTTTAGTGTGGTCTTCATTTCCATATCAGGTACGTTCCTTTCTGTTTGGCAGTGAGAAATAAAAAGTTGCTCCTTCTCCCAACACGCTCTCGGCCCAGATTTTCCCTCCGTGTCTTGTCAAAATTCGCTTTAATATGGCAAGACCGATTCCGGTGCCTTCATATTCGTCCTTGTTGTGCAGACGCTGAAAGATGGTGAAGAGTTTCGAGGCATAGGTTGCATTGAACCCGACGCCGTTGTCTTTGATGAAATAAACCGTTTCGTCGCTTTCCTCATTCGCTCCGATTTTGATTTCGACGCGCTCCCGGGTTCTGGAAAACTTGACCGCGTTATCCAGAAGATTTCCCCATACGGACTTGAACATCTCAAGATCTCCATATGCCTTCGGCAACGGAGCAACGTCGAACACGATCTTTTTTTCCGCGTCTCTGTCCTGAATCGGCTTGATCAATGCGTTTATTATGTCATTCATATCGAGCAGTTGATATTCGATGTCAACCTTTCCCGATCTGGTAAATCCTAGCAGCCCGTCGATCAGCTTGCCCATTTCCTTTGCGGCGGCTTCGGCATTTTTTAAATACCGTTGTCCGTCTTCGGGGATCGTGGCTAAATAGTCGTCCTCAAACAGCGAAAGGTAACCCGTTACATGGCGCAAAGGCGCTTTCAAGTCATGCGACACCGAGTAGGAGAACGCTTCCAGTTCCCTGTTTGTTGCTTCCAGATGATTTTTGATTTCAATCAACTCCGCCAGAAGCGCTTCGCGTCTGCTTTTTTGCAGCGCGGCTTCGCCAATGATGCTGGTCAAACCTCTCAGAAAGTCCAGATAACTGTAGATAATGTCTTTGTCGTAAATACTGCAGGCGCTCAATGCTTCAAGATACTTCGTTTGATCAAACCCGAATTCTTCGGCCTGTTTGATGAAATATTCCCGACTGGGTGTTTCCAGAAAAAATTGCCCAATAAATAAATTCGCGATATGCTCGTTGCCGATGATGATCGGAGTTGCCGCGTCGACCATTCCGTTTTCGCAGACATAAAGAGCATACCGTTGCTGATTTGCCAGTTGATTTGCAAGGATAGTGTCGCTTCGCAGGCATCGCTCCAAGCACCGCTTGTTTTTTCTGTGAAATTCGGTGCATATGCTTTTCCAACCCACACCGCAAAGGATATTTCCATCCAGACCTAAAATCGCATTCGCCATGCCTGTTGCGTTGTAAAAGTGCTCCAACAGCACGGATATTTTTCCGATATCCAGAATTCCGTCGATGCCAAACAGGTTTTCCGTTGCCTTGAAAGAGGTCCCCGGCAACACAGTAACGGAGAGTTCATCCACAAAAGTCACTCCCAATTCAAATTTCCATATTGTACGTAATCGGCTGAAGTATTGCTTGTGTGCGATCGGCAAAAGTGTGTGATTTATCGGACAGTTCCGGCCAAAATCTAGTTCAGAAATGAAACAATCCCGGCTTCGTTTTCAGATCCATGAGCGATGTCTGTAAATTAATCGTTTCGGCAGTGAACAGAAATATGGTTTGTGCATGACGACTGCCTGTTCGGCAGAAACGCTACTTTATATAATTGTAATATCGAAAGTAACGTTCGTCAACATTTGCACTGTAAACAGTATGAAAACTAACATGTTCGCTGAAAAAACAACCCGCTTTGAATGAAAAAATCGGTGCGCAAACGGCCGCAGGGCTGTAATTGCGGGCAAATTCGGCCGACGCCAGGAATAAAGAAGCGCTGTGCGGTCGGAAGCCGCAGTCCTTTCGCCGACGCATCGGCAACAAAGAGAGCCCATCAGCAGATGGACTTTGAGTATCGACAAACCAACTTAATAGGTTTGTCGACACTCAAGTCACCCGTTTTACGGGTGATCTTGACTTAGCAAAGCTAGTTATTAACTGTTAAAAACTATAAAGTGATAAAAACAGAATTGATGAAAAGCGGCATAGGTTGCGCAAAATTGAACGTTGCGAAGACGAAGGCTATGAAAGAAAAACGGCAATGCGCGTTGGATACTTGCATTGACTTTGGATTTATGTGTCTATAGAATGAAAGAAGAGAGCAGCTTTCACGGCGCAACACAAAGATCACGGCTTATATGATAGGCACCCCAATAGAGAAACGACGGTTTGGAGGAAACGATCGATGAAGCGGTTCGCTGTTTTTATCCTTGCTTTTTTGCTTGTTTTGTCTGGATGCGCGCCGAAGACCGGGATAGAGTCGCCTGCTGTTTCTGTAAGCGAGTCAACGGTTACGCCTGCGCTTCAAAATCCGGATGCGGTTACAGATATGCCGGACAGTTCAGGCAGCGACGAACCGTCGATTGAACCCACATGGTCATATCCCGGCTCCGACAACTGGCAGATGACGGGGCAGATTGGCGGAACGGCCAAAGCGCTGTTTCGACAAGGCGATCTTCTTTATTTAGGTTCGGGGCTGCACGTGCTTGTTTTGAATGTGGCCGACCCAGAGGCAATACAAGTCCTGGGGACAAGCCCTATGCTGCCGCGGTTTATCGAAAACATCTCAGGGGACGAAGAAGGGCATCTGTTCGTATCCTGCGGCTCAGGCGGGCTGGTCATTCTCAATGTCTCAAATTCAGCTGCGCCGACTATTTCAGGTTACCTGGATACCATGGGGTACACGGAAAATGCGACGCCGTTTGGCCGATATGTCGTTCTCGCGGATGGCCCGCAGGGCGTGCAGATTGCGGACGTGTCGAATATTCAAAGTCCTGCAATCGTATCGAAAGCCTATCCGCTCGCGTATGTGTATGATGTTGCGATAAAAGGGAACACGGCATATGCCGCAGGCGGCGGGAGCGGTCTGTTTACGATTGATCTAAGCGACACGGAAAAACCAGTCGAAGCGGGTTTGATTCAGCTCAACGGGTGCCAGTACGATGCGGAAATTATCGGCGGGCGGCTGTACCTTGCTGGCGCGTGGGGCGGCGTCAGTGCGTTTGATATCGGCGAACCGCTTGCGCCAAAACTTGCGGAAAATACAGAGACAACCGGCTGGGCGATGGCGCTGGAACGCGCAGGCGAAGATCTGCTTGTGTTCGACGGCGCGGATGGCGCGATGTTGTACGATATATCGGCGAGTCAAGCGCAGCTACTGTCTGCGTTTACGCTGTTCGGATTTGTCGGAGCGGGAGCGGTGAGCGGCGATACGACATTCCTGCTGGATGAAGAGTTCGGCCTGGTTGCGGTCGATTATTCCAATCAGTCCGCGCCCGCGCTTATCAGCCGCTGGATGCCGCTGACGGAAGCCCGCCGCCTGACGGTGAACGGAGCGACCGCATACGTCGCGGGCGGGCTGTCCGGCATGCATGTAATCGACCTGAGTGAGAGCGGCAAACCAAAGGAAACATTCTGGTACAACACCGACGGCGGATACGTGAACAACGTACTCGTTTCAGGCAGCAAGGCTTATGCATCCATACACTTGGATACACAAAAACCTCTCGTGATTTTCGATGTATCGAATCCTCTTCAACCAAAGGAGTTGGGCAGCGTACCCAACGATGAGGCGGTGTATGGCTCCGCCTTCCGCTCCTTCGCGCTTGGAGACGAGGCCGCTTATATTGCGGGGGAGCGGACGGCGCTTACGGTCGATATTCGCGATTCTGCACACCCGAGGATGACGAGCCGGATTGATTTGGGCAGTGAATCCAACAGCGGGGTAACCCGCGGAGAACTGTTTGTGACCGGTTCCAGGCTCCAAATCTACGACGTTTCCGATCCACAGAACTTAAAGCTGCTGTCTTCGCTGGACAATAACTCCAGCGGCGAGGCGGTTGCTTTTCTTAACGACACGACGGTGCTTTGCGCCGGTGAGCCCGGTATTTGGATCGTGGACATCAGCGATCCGCTCGATCCGAAGAAGATTGGTGAATTTGCGATGTCCGGCAGCCCGATGGGAATTACGCTGGATGGGACTACGGCGTATATTTCAGCGCTGGGGAACGGGATTTCTGCAGTCGATTTTTCCAAAAGCGACAATCCTGTTCTCATTGAAACGATTCATACGCTGGGCGATGCGAACGCCTGCTACCTCGATGGAGACCGTTTGATCGTAGCCGACAGCATCGCCGGAATGACTATTTACGAGCGAACCGGCAGCGCGTCAAAAACCGGCGCGGTTACCGCCGGAACCGGAGGATATGCGCTTACGCTTATTACGGGTGAGAACAGGCAGACCACGCCATATACGCCGCCGGATGTGATGTCGGCGCCAGACACGGCGTACGAATATGTTGTAACCAGCGCGGCGGACAGCGGCGACGGGTCGCTGCGGAACGCGCTGGAACACTTGCAGCCAAACACTGCGATCACGTTCGACACCACCGCATTCTCCCCGAAGAATCCCGCGACGATTACGCTCGAATCTGCACTGCCGGAGATTGAAGCGGATTATCTGACACTGGATGCGAGCAACGCCGGGGTGATTTTGGACGGGGGCCTTTTATCTGAAGGGAACGGACTTACAATTCGCGCATCGCATAGTACGGTAATGGGGCTGCAGATCGTGAATTTTCCTGGCAACGGCATTCAGAGCGACGGAAACTGGAATCAGTTCGGCGGCAGCCGGGCAATCGGCGCGGGGCCGATGGGGCAAGGCAATCTTGCTAGCGGAAACGGCATCTGCGGCATCGTCACCGGCGGTTGGTACACGAAGGTTCTGGGGAATCTGGCCGGCACGGATATTACGGGCACGCAGGCTTACCCCAATTACGACGGTATTTTCGTCACCGATTGGGGCTTTTACGTAACGATTGGCAGCACGAACCCGGACGAGAGAAACATAGCAAGCGGAAACAACTCGATCAATATGGATTCCTGGGGCGATCATACCCGCATCATTGGCAACATCATCGGATTGGATATAACGGGAACGAAGGCCGTGAAGTACGATTCGGAGAGCAACCTGACTTTGGAAGACGCCGCTAAGAACACTATCGTCGGCGGAACGACGCTTGAAGAGCGCAATATCATCAGCGGCGCGCAAAGCGGCGTGTCGTTCAGCGACACGACCAGCTATCAAAACTCTGTAA